>CAYHJH010000409.1:0-1500 GCA_964356605.1 uncultured Anaerolineaceae bacterium | reverse complement strand
ATCGGGGTCGGCGGTCAGCAGCAGACTGTTCTGGGAGGGATCCCGCACCAGGACGCCATCTTCCCTCGGCTCAACCGCAATGCCCGTCTCCCGAACGCGTTCGACGACGCGTTCCAGCTCGCTCTTGTTCGGCAGGATGAACGAGATGTAGCGCAGCCCGAGCGCGTCGGGAGGAGGCGGTGGCGCGCCCTCTCCCACCCAGGTGTTGAAGCCGATGTGGTGATGATAGCCAGCCGCGGAGACCATTCCCATGCGGAACGAGCGTGCCACCCCCATGTTGTCGAAGCCCAGCACGTCGTGATAGAAGTGCATGCTCTCCTCCAGGTCAGCGACATACAGATGGAAGTGTCCCATAGTTGTGTCTCGCGGCATCGGGTCGTCCAGCTGGTCCTCTGGGGTCAGTTCCCGAAACAGCGTTTCGAGATCGAGCGGCTCTCTCCCGTCGCTGGGAGTGCCATCTGCCCGCCGGAGCACGCCTGTTACTGGGAAAATGGGCGTCATCGCATCCTCCGGCGTGTCGGTGTAGAGCTCGATATTCTGGCCTTCCGGGTCGTCCAGATAGGTCGTCTCGGTGATCACATGATCGGTCGGGTAATTGGGGTAGCGCAGCCTAAGCAACCGCGCGATGGCGCGCGCCAGCTCGCGCCGGTTGGGCAGCAGGATGGCGAAGTGATACAGCCCGGTCGTGCTGCCGTACTTGCGTGCGCCGCGTACTTCGGTCAGCCGCAGCAGGTCTTCGGTCCCAACCCCCAGACCGGCCGTGTCGCCCTCCCGCCAGTGAAGCTGTAGGCCGATAACCCGCTGGTAGAACTCAACTTGGCGTTCGAGGGCTCGCACCGTGAGCGAGACATGGCCGGGCCGGGTGGCCGGGTGAATCCTGAACTCAACCATGGGTAATGGTTTCGATTGTACCGTCAGCTTCGATCCTTCAACTACATCGGGGCCTGGCAATGCCGGGCTCTGGAGCTGGGCAACCGCGAAATGCCCGGCCTATTCCGCCGCATTCTTGACAAATCGATCGAAGAAGGCGATCGATCGTTGCATGGCGAGCGAGAAGTAGTTGGCGAGGTTGTGGTTGTCGCCGGGATACTCGTAGAACTCGGCGAGTCGACCTGCACCCAGGATCTGTTCATACAGCATTGCGGAGAACTCCAGCGGGACGCTGGTGTCGGCGCTGCCATGGTGCAGCTGGACTGGGCCGGATAAGTCTTTCAGAAAGGCATTGGCGGAGATCGAGTCCCAGAATTCGGGGTTTTCGTCCGGGGAGCCGTAGGTCTCGACCAGCGAACCGCGCCAGCTGCCCGGACGAGGCGTGGGCATCACGTCGCCGCCTGGTGCTCGCCGCCATCTGGTGAGCAGATCCGGGTAAGAAGCCACGACGCCGGCCCAGATCACCCCGGCCTTGATGTCCGGAGAAATCACCATCGAGCGCAAAGTAATGTAGCCGCCCATGGAATGCCCCCACATCCCAATCCGGTCCGCATCGGCCTCCGGGAATTG
>CAYHJH010000408.1:0-1500 GCA_964356605.1 uncultured Anaerolineaceae bacterium | reverse complement strand
CGCGGGCGAGCGATTGATCAGTGAGATTGAGCGCTCGGGTGGGTTCTACCGACGGATCCGCCTGCCGGAGGCCATCGACGCCGATGCAGTAGAAGCCAAGGTAGAGAACGGTCTGCTGACGGTGCGGATTCCGAAGGCCGAGGAAGCTCGCGCGAAGAAGATCGAGGTCAAGGCCAAGTAATAAGCTCCAAGAATCTCATGGGGTACAATGGGCGGCGCTCGCCGCCCATTTGCTTTTCCCCCTGCTGCTGGAGGGCCCTTGTTTCCAATCCGTGATGCGGTTCGATCGCGGAATTTCCCGATCGTCAACTACGGGCTGATCGCGGTCAACGTAGTCGTCTTTCTCTTTACAACCTCGCTCGGGCCGCGCGGTTTCGAGCGTTTCCTGAGCGTCTTTGGCGTCGTACCCACCAGGCTATCGCTCGAGCAGCCGTTCTCCGTTCTGACCCTCTTTAGCTCGATGTTCTTGCACGGCGGCTGGTTTCACTTGATCAGCAACATGTGGACCCTCTACATCTTCGGCGACAATGTGGAGGATCGCATGGGTGCTGGTCGCTACCTGGGCTTTTACGTGATTGCCGGCACGGTCGCCGGCCTGGCGCACGCGGCCTCGGCGCCAAACTCGCTCCTCCCAACCGTAGGGGCCAGCGGCGCCATCGCAGGCGTTTTGGGTGCCTATATTGTCTTGTTCCCTGCCGCACGGGTGACCACTTTCGTCCCGCTCTTCTTCGTGCCGTGGTTTATCGATATTCCCGCCGTGCTCTTCATCGGCATCTGGTTTCTAAGCCAACTCTCTCAGGGCCTGCTGTCGCTGGGCGCCATCGGGGATTTCGGCGGAATTGCCTGGTGGGCGCACGTTGGCGGGTTCGTGGTGGGGCTGCTGCTGGTGCGACTCTTGGCAACGCGGCCCAAGGTTCAACGAGCATGGTATCCTGACGATCGCTGGCCAGGCTGATCCATCCACCGAGCTCATCGAAAGCCAATGGACCTTCCTGAACGAGTTGATACCCCAGCTGCTGGCTCAGCCAAGCTGAAGGGGTCCGAAATGAAGCAAGTGAGTGAGGAGAGAGCTCAATCCTCACTCCTGCGGCGAGTCTTCAGGGTCCTAGTGCGCCTCACGCTGGCGATCCTGCTCGGAGCGGCCCTGGGGGTGGGAGCGTTCTTTGGCGCCCGACGCTTGATCGAAGCAACCCGACAGAATTCTGCCCGGATCGCAGAGCTAGAAGCAGGCATGCAGGAGAGCAGCGGAGCGCTGGCAGAACTGCGCGAGGTCGTCGATCAAGGGCTGGCGGGGGCGGAAAGCGGCCTGAGTGAGCAAAGCGACTCGTTGGGCGAACTGCAGGTGCAGATTGAGGATCTCCAGGCCGAGCTTGCTGATCAGGGAGGGCTCCAGGAACGGCTCTCGGCGGAAGTGAACACGCTGGGAGACCAAGTAGACGATCTCGTCAAACAGATGGAAGAAGGCGGGGAGCAGAAGCAGCTGCAACGCGATCTCAAACT
>CAYHJH010000407.1:0-1503 GCA_964356605.1 uncultured Anaerolineaceae bacterium | reverse complement strand
GCGCACCACGGCTTCGGTACGGCTCTGTGCGCCGAGCTTGCGCAGGATCGCGTTCACGTGGAATTTGACTGTGTGCTCGCTGATCTCCAACCGGTAGGCGATGGTCTTGTTTGACAATCCTTCCGCCATGAGCTCTAACACCTCGCGCTCCCGGTCGGTGAGCTCCTCGAGCGGAGACCCGTCCGGCGCCGCAAATATAGGCACTTCGAACCTGGTCTCTACCGCGACCAATCCCTCGCGCACCGCCGCCACGGCCGCCGCGATGCGGCTTGGGCTTGCCTCCCGGCCCAACAGACCCCGCACTCCAGCCGCCCACAGATCGACGGATTGGGACGGCTCGGATACCAGGGCAACCACTTTGGCACCGGCCTCCACCAATTCGGTGAGGAGGTCCCGCCAGCCAGGCGTGTGGCCCTCCCAGCCGAGGTCCCACAACACCACATCCGGCCGGTGAGCCTCAAATGCCTGCATCAGGGAAGCATCTCCGGCAACCTCGCCGGCGACTTCCAGATCGGTCTCCTTTCTCAGCAGGTTGACCAGGCCGGCACGCGCCAGCGGATCATCCCCAACGAGCAGCACTCGCAGCACCTTCACGGCATTGACCTGGCGCGCAGCGGGGAGCGAATCGTTCGGATGACCATCTGGGGTAACCTGTGCACTCACCCACCCTCGGTAGATATCGAAGGTGCTGGCCCAGGGCCAGCACCTTTCGCATCAGCCGAGGGTCGTGAGACCCCCAGCTAGTTTACCGTACTAGGATCTGCCTTAGAGCTGAGAAGCTGCCGCCTGATCCACCATCCAGACCAGCTCTCCGTTGGTAGGCCGCACCTGTGCAGCCGGCAGCGACGTCGCCCCTGGATCGCCGCGCAAGACCTCCCTCAGCCGACTAGCCTTCGAAAGGCCCGCAACCAGGAACACGACCTGCCGGGCGGCATTGATCGCCGGCAGAGTCAAGGTAATTCGCCAGGATTGCAGCCTCTCTAGGAAATGTGCGACCACCCAGCGCTCGGCCTCGTGCATCGCCGGGCTCTCCGGAAAGAGCGAGGCGATGTGGCCGTCTTCCCCCATCCCGAGCAGGATCAGGTCGAAGGGCGGCCACTCGACTGCCCCGAAGTGAGCTCGAAGAGCCGTCTCGTAAGCCGCGGCCGCTTGAAGTGGGTCGAGCTCTCCCTGCATGCGGTGGATATTGGCCTGCGGAACAGGCACGTCCGCCAAAAACGTTTCGCGGGCCATCCGATAGTTGCTCTCGGGGTGCTCGGGCGGCACGCAGCGTTCATCACCCCAGAACAGGTGAACTTTCTCCCAATTCATTCGCCCGGCCAGATCGGGGGTCGCCAGTTGCTGATAGGCGCCGCGCGGCGTCGAACCGCCAGCCAGTGCCACACTGAATTTACCCCGGCGCGCGATCGCCGCGCTGGCAGCCTTCGCGAAGCGGTCTGCCGCGGCCCGAGCCAGCGCATCCGGGTCTGAGAGAATCTCGAGCTTGCTCACGACCTCTTCTAA
>CAYHJH010000406.1:0-1508 GCA_964356605.1 uncultured Anaerolineaceae bacterium | reverse complement strand
GTGATGGCGCGCGAGAGGATGTCCGCGAGGGTGCCACTGAGCACAACGGGCGGATTATACCATTCGGGTTTCTTGAACCTTCGAGAGGCGCGCTTTGCTGTATCGAAAGTCGTCCAGTTGGATTGAGATGCTGAGCTTTGAAGGGAGCTGCGGCACATCAGAAGGGCTCGAAAAGGCCGGATGGTATAATGCCGCGACCCGGCCGGAGGGCCGTTTTCGTTGCTAGTCGAGCTTCAGATGGACGATGTCGTCCGGCTGCGTAAGCAGCATCCGTGTGGCGGTACTGAGTGGCGGGTGGTCCGCCTCGGGGCCGACATCGGGATAAAGTGCCAGACCTGCGGGCGCAGGATCTTGCTCCCGCGGCGTGAACTGGCTCGAAGAATGAAGGGTTGGGTCGAGCAGCCGGGGAGTGCGCCGCGCGGAAATTCGCAAGGCACGGCCTAACACAGGACTGCCGGTGGTACGAAGTGCGCTTAGGCCGGGGAGACTAGTGTAGGGGGATCTGCCTAAGGTTGGCGCGGGTCACACGTTAGCAATAACGTTGCTGAACATGTTCCCGACGCTCGAGCCGAAGAGAGCGAGGAGCACGATCACCGCCAGCCCTACGAGAAGGATGAGCAGAGCGTACTCCACTAGCCCCTGACCGCTCGAGGATGAAAAAAGCATGAATGCCCTCGATAAACGGGATAATCAAAAGCGAGTATAGGCTGTCCCTGAGCAGGCGCAATAGGTCATCCAGCATAGCAATCCGGTACGGGTCACCCCAATGCCATATGTAGTGTGCGCCGAAGAGATCGATGGCCGCTGGGTCGCCCACGTTCCCGACTTGCCTGGGTGTTTCGCCAGCCACGAGCAGCGAGAAGCGGCGATCACTGCCGTTCCGAAGGTGATCGAGAACTACCTCGAATGGTGCCGGGCACACGGTCTGCACGTCTCGGGGTTTTCGGGGCCGATGAGTGTCAGCGAAGTGGTACGGGCCTGGCGATACGAAGAGGACTATGAGGTCAACGCCTTCTTCGCTGCCGATCGGCCGCCGCTGCTTGCGGAAGAGCTCCCGGAATACGAGAAGCTGCTGCTGGCGGCTCGCAAAGACTTGGAGGTTGTGCTGGCCGGGCTCAACGAGGGTGATCTGCAGAAGGAATTCCCGGGGGAGGTCCTACCAATTCTGGGGATCCTGAACCACGTGGCTTTGGCGGAGCAGTGGTACTTCGACCGGATGGGCGTTGCGCTCCCAACCCGCGAGCTACCAACCGATCCGCTGGACCGGCTGGTGAAGGTTCGGGATCACACTCTCGCCAGCCTCCCGACGCTGGCTGCCCGCATTGGCGTCGTAACGCTCTCCGGGGAAACCTGGTCGGCTCGCAAGGTGATGCGCCGGACCCTCTGGCATGAGCGAGATCACACGGACCACATCGCTAAGCTCAGACCCCGGCTCGCCTGAGCCCGCCCTATGCGGTCATCCCTGACCTCTCAACCCGGATGTGACCGCGGCCATCCCCGCGCTAGTT
>CAYHJH010000405.1:0-1516 GCA_964356605.1 uncultured Anaerolineaceae bacterium | reverse complement strand
GGCCCGTTCGTGCCACGGCGTTGGCCAGCCGCCAGTCGGAGACAGCGGCACCCATACCGCCTTGAATGATCAGGGGAAGCGGTGTGCAAAAAGAGTTCAGGGGGGCAGCCTCCCAGGGACGTTCCTGAGCTCGCATTCCGGTGACGCACTGTACGAGTCAGTCGCGCGAATGCTGCGGAAGGATCCTACTGCGCCGTCTTCAACCTAATGTCGAGGGCTGCCCCAAGGGCTCGGGCCACCTTCAGCAGCGTTTCGATAGTGACATTGCGGGCGTTGTGCTCAAGCCGCGAGATCGTTGCCGGGCTCATCTTCAGGGCCGCTGCGACCTGCGTTTGGCTCAGCTTGCGCTTGCGCCGGAGCGTGGCGAGCCGGTGCCCGATCTCGAGCGCGGCCCGCTCCGCCTCAACCAACGTCCTGAGTTCTACGTCCTGCATCTGGGACTGAAAGTAGCGATCCCAATTTGTCTTGGCCATCCCGCTCCTCCCCGTTGGCGCCGACTTATTCCTCCTGGATCGCCTGCCGGCTCTGCCACGTGTGTAGGCGGCGCTTGGCCAGACGGATGTCTCGCTCGGCAAGGCTCGTGGAGCGTTTCACCACGGCATGCAGCAAGACAAACCCGCGCCGCCCCGTCGCGGCATACAGTATCCGGTAGTGATCCCTCCCGTAGTGCGTCCGCAACTCGCGCACCTTCCCGCGAACGTGGCTGCTGAACGGGAACTGCAAGGTGGGGCCCTTGTCGCTCAGCAAGTCCACGATGGCAAGGAGCTCCGCCCGCTTCTCCTTAGGGAACGCGTCGATGAAGTCCCGGACAGGGCTGGCGCCGTCCTGTTCCTCATAGAACTCGATAGGCCATCGACTCGTCGGCATCGCGTCGTCGCTTACTAATCAGAGTATATCATATAGAATAAGGTGTCAATCCGCGAGCGTACGCGCGATGTTCCTCGAGCGGGTCCAGGAGAACCAGGTTGTGATGCCGTCTGGGCACGGCAAGACCACAGGGAGTTCCTGCGTTTCGTGCAATGAGGACAGCCGTGTTCCTCTCGCGGGTCCGGTCGTGGGGGTGGGGGACGAGGGCGAACGAGTTCGGTCCGGTGGTCACTTTGCCCCCACTGCCAAAGCTCGGGTCAAGGTCACCAGGAGCAGCTTGCAAGGGACAGGGGAAGATGAGGGCTACGAGCAAAGTAATACGCAGAGCGGATAGCATCGACGCTCGAAAAACGCCCCCGGAGGCCTCTTGGTATATTCTTACCTGCGACATGGTATCCCCTTCATGTGACAGGACCCGCAGAAGGTTGACAAGGCAGAACACCGCCGATCCGAACTGGACACCCGCCACGCTGCGTCCTTGACACGCGGGCAGGACGCGTAGTACGATTCCACCGGTTGTATAACTTCCAGCGGAAAGGTTAAACCATGGCTACTGTAAAGACACTGGCGAAAGGACAGGTCGTCATTCCGGCTAAGCTCCGAAAGAAGTACCACATCACGCCGGGATCTGAACTGGAGCTCCTCGAAT
>CAYHJH010000404.1:0-1525 GCA_964356605.1 uncultured Anaerolineaceae bacterium | reverse complement strand
TGTTTGTTTCCTTCTTCGGCTACCTGCTTCCATGGGACCAGCTCAGTCTGTGGGCGGTGACGATCGGTGCCTCCACCGTCGAAGCGACCCCGTTAGTCGGTCGGGAAATGGACCTGTTGCTGCGTGGCGGTCCCGAGATCGGAGCGAACGGGCTGCTGCGGGCATACCTGCTGCATGTGATCGCGCTGCCAATCGTTGGAATAATCGCTCTGGGAGTGCACTACTACAAAGTGATCATCACTGGGCACAGCTTGCCCCCCGAAGCCGAGCAGGTTGGGGTGGATACGGCCCGCAAGGTGCCTATGACCGAACGGACCTACTTCATGCCCAAGATCCTCACCCGAGAGCTCACCTATGTTTCCGTATTGGTCGCGGTGTTGCTGCTGGCTTCGGCTTTCTCGTGGGGTTACCATGCTCCGCTTGAGCCGCACGCCGACCCGCTCGTCACGCCACTGCACACCACCTCCCCGTGGTACTTCCTGTGGATCCAGGGAATGATGAAGCTGGGTGACAAACTCATCTTTGGAGCGGTCATTCCCTTTGGAGTAATTCTTCCCCTGATCGTGGTGTGGCCTTACTTGGAGGTCGGCCCTAGCCGCCGCTATGGAGCGCGCCGGATCGGCCTCTCGATTGCTGCCATGAGCGTTGTCGGCGCGGCCGTGCTGACCTATATGGGAACCCCCTGGTTCGCGGTCACGACCTCCCCAGATCAGGAGGCCATCGCGGTATTGCTGCCGCAGACGAGCCCCGGTCCGCTGCGGTTGGCGGACTGGGACGAGCTGCCTTTTGGTACCTATGAGGCCAGCCAGTACGCCCAGGCCCCGACCAGGATCTTGTCCAGGCTCCTGGAGACCTTCCATGAAGAAGTCGAGAAGGCCAAGCGGGATCCGCGCTACTTGGATCCCGAAGGCCTGATGATCATCGAAGATTGGCAAGCCGACCTGAAGAAGATCACCTTGCGGGTGGTCTGGACGAATAACGAGACCGGCAAGGCGGCCGAGTCCAGCCAGACGCAGTACCTGCACCGCTTCAGCGACTACGGCCAGGGAGAGTAGTCTGTGAAGTATTACGTCCTGGTCGGGATGGGGACGTTGGTTGGCGCGGTGGTGCTGTTCGGCCTCATGGGCGTCGATGAGCCGCGGCGCATGGATTCCTTCATCCGCTCGTACGATTCACGCCGGGTTGAGGAGGGCGCCGCGATTTTCGAGAACAACTGCCGGCGGTGCCACGGTCCGCAGGGTGAGGGCACGCCGCTTGGCCCGGCACTGAATACTCCCGAACTATTCAACGGCCAGCGGCTGCAGGCGTTCGGGTGGGCCGGGACGCTGGAGGACTACGTGCGCAGCACGGTCTCCGGCGGCAGACCGGTTCCGAGCGAGGGAACGACTTTTCCGGAGCGGATGCCAACTTGGAGTCAGGAATTCGGCGGCCCGCTGCGCATCGACCAGATCGAGGCGGTGGTGGGTTTCATCCTGAATTGGGAGGAGCGGGCTTTGGCCGGAGCCGAGCCGACTCCCATCGTGGG
>CAYHJH010000403.1:0-1525 GCA_964356605.1 uncultured Anaerolineaceae bacterium | reverse complement strand
GGGAACGGGGTCGGAGCGGCGCCGGGCAGGAGCTGGCAGGCCGTGGCGGCGGTGAGGATGAGCGCGGCGAAGGAACGCTTCGCAAACTGCATTTGGTGTGTTCGGTTGCCTGGAACGTGCACATTCTATACCCCTGCTCTCAGAAAGGCATTTGACCCGAGCAGCGTTTCGGGTCCGGCTGAAAGGAGGCCTGGGGGTCTTGGCTCGATCACCGATCATGCGAACGTAAGTGTGGCCGGGGGATCGTGCCTGGGCCGGTGTTGGGCAGGTAGAATCCACTGGCAGCCTTAGGGGAGCGGAAAATGGAATTCGAAACTGTCCAGGGCGTCGACGTCCCGAAGATCGGGTTGGGGACCTGGAAAATGCCAGGGAAGACCTGTTACCTTGCCGTGCTCAGCGCGCTGGAGCTGGGGTACCGGCACATCGACACGGCCGAGCTGTACGAGAACGAAAAGGAAGTCGGGCGGGCGATGGCAGATTCAGGTGTGCCCCGGTCGGAGATCTTCTTGGTCACCAAAGTCATGAGCAGCCACCTAAGGCACGAGGACGTGCTGAACTCCGCTCAGGGCAGCCTGCGGCGGCTGGGGCTGGACCAGATCGATCTCTATCTGGTTCACTGGCCGAACTCTCGCGTTCCCATCGCCGATACGATGGGCGCCATGAACAAGCTGGTGGCAGATGGCTTCGTGCGTTTGATCGGCGTTAGCAACTTCAGCATCGAGGAATTCGAAGAGGCGCAGGCGGCCTCAGAAGTGAGGCTGTTCGCCAATCAGGTGTCCTATCACGTTCGGGAGCCAGATGACGACCTGCGCACGTACTGCCAGCGGCACGATGTCCTGCTCACCGCCTACAGCCCACTGGCCCGGGGCCAGTTGGCCACGAACCGAGCGTTGACCGCGATCGGTAAGCGCCACGGCAAAACCGCCTCCCAGGTCGCGCTTCGGTGGGCTATCCAGCAGGAGAAAGTCGTCGCGATCCCGAAGTCCGCCAGCGCCGAGCGGCAGCACGAAAACCTGGACGTGTTTGACTTCGAGCTGTCGCCGGAGGATCTGGCAGACTTGGCCAGCCTCTAGCGCCGATCGGGCTTGACACGAGGAGCTTGCTGAAAAATGTGCCTCCGCCCTCCCTAAGAACCTTCCCCTCCCCCGTTCGATGCACCTTGGTGAGAAGAGCGAGGCACGGGGGAGGGGTAAGGGGTGGGGGATAAGAGTTCAGGCCCGTTTTTCACCATCCTGCTAGGTCGGAGCAGTCAGCGCCCGATCCAAGGCGCGGCCCCTTCGGCTCCGCTCAGGGCGGGCTGCGGTCAGTTGTAGGGAAACTGCAAGGCGTACAGCTGCAGTTCTTATGTAACCTTATAGATGGATACCCACGCCAGTGGGCCAGTCCGCTCGACCCACGGTGGGGTCAGAGGACCGATGCAAAGACCGATATCCGACGACGACATCCTGACCTTTCTGCGGGTGAACAAATCGAAGTACCCCTCGCAGATTGACTTGATCCAGGCTGCCGCGCAGCTGCTCTGGCC
>CAYHJH010000402.1:0-1540 GCA_964356605.1 uncultured Anaerolineaceae bacterium | reverse complement strand
CGCAGCACGCGAATTCGGCAATGGAGAGGGAAGTTTCACGGTATCCTCCCTTCCAGCTCCGGGTGCGAGGGACGGTCGGCTGACGGGGACATCTGGTTGAGAGCGAGCCACACAAAAGTTGATGTTGTGTCCGACTTGAGCAGCAGGACGGTGCACGGCCGCCGCAGGCTCCTCCGCTGCCTTATTTCGAGCGTGCTCGCAGGGTCAGCCGCGCTCGCTTCCTGTGCCGATCTTCCAGTGCAGACCGCCGCCCCGCCGGTCCAGACCGCTGCCCCGCCGGTGCACACCGCCCCCGTGCCGGTCCCAACCGAGCCAGAGCCAACGAGTCAGCGGCCGACATACTACACGTATCGGGTCGTTCAGGCCTTCCCTCACGATCGCGGTGCATTCACCCAGGGTCTCGCATTTGACGGCGGCTTCTTGTACGAAGGAACGGGGCTGAATGGCCAATCTTCGCTGCGCAGGGTGGATCTGCAGACCGGCGAGGTGGTGCAGATCGAGGGGGTTTCAGCGGAATTCTTCGGCGAGGGGATCGCAATCTTCGCGGATCGGATCGTTCAACTGACGCTGAGCTCTGGCGTGGGATTCGTGTACGACAGGCAGAGTTTCTCCCGTCTCGGTCAATTCAGCTACTCAGGCGAGGGTTGGGGCATCACCCACGATGGCACCCGTTTGATCATGAGTGACGGTACGGCGCGGCTGCGGCTGCTGGAAACTGAAACCTTCCAGGAGATCGGTGGGCTCGCGGTTAGTGATGCGGGCCAGCCGGTGCTTTGGCTGAATGAGCTGGAATATGTCAACGGAGAGATCTACGCCAACGTCTGGCGAACCGATCGAATTGCCAGGATCTCTCCGCAGACCGGCCAAGTGCTGGGCTGGATCGACCTGACCGGTCTGCTCAGTGCAGACGACCAAGCCGGCGGCGCGGGCGTTCTTAACGGCATTGCTTTCGACGTCGAGCGCAATCGGCTCTTCGTGACCGGAAAGAACTGGCCCTGGGTCTTCGAGATTCAGGTGGTGCCGGCCCCGGATCCGTAGGGCAGATCGACTCCCTCTAATCCGCTGGCTGCCTCAAGGTACCCATCCTCTATGCCGCCTGGTGCACTTCCACGAACCAGCGGTGAACGGGTGCCATGGCCCGGCAGTGCTTGAGGCAAACGTCGATCAAACTCCGGGATTCCAGCTCGGCAGGCCTCAGGTGCGGAGAGCGCACCCACAATCCCTTGTAGCGCAACAGGTCGCCGCGCGGGTGTTCCGGATCGTACCCCGGTGGCACCCGCTTCAATTGCTCACCGCCGACCTGGTAGTCTCCGGATTTCGTGAGCTTCGAGATCGCCTGTTGGAATTGGCGACCGGTGCGGTCATCGGCAGCGGCTTCCCGAAACGCGGCCAGCATGGGCTTGTCGAACTCGTGATAGCCGCTGTGCATGGCGGCCCCGTCGGCGTCTATGAAGAAATGAAATCCCGGGCTGCCTTTCCCGCTGCCCTCCCACCAGTTGATGCCCAGATGAGTCTTGTACGGGCTCTTGTCCTTGCTGAA
>CAYHJH010000401.1:0-1548 GCA_964356605.1 uncultured Anaerolineaceae bacterium | reverse complement strand
GTAGAGGACTCCTCGAAATGTCGGTTTGTAGGCCGACGCTCGAGTGCGCCCGTCATCCGGGAATACGGCAGTTACTCTGTGGGTGCGTGGCGCGGCGGCTCTCGAAGAGATATAGGCTAGTTGCCAGCATTGTCGGGGATTTGCGATTGTGGTATACCAAAGCCAGTCCCTGCTGTGTACGCGATGCGGCATATCGTTTTGAGCCAACAGCCAACATCAGGGGTTCGAACTTCGATGGGGGACGCGATAGGCTAAGGCCAAGGCGAAGCTCATCAGTAGAACCCCACCTGCGTAAGCGGGTTCAAAACCTAGCAGCACACGGCACAGTGGGGAGGTCTGATGGCCGGCGAGGGGCTCGTCCTGAGTGAAGCCTAGCGCGATGCGCTGGGCGAAATCGAAGGAGCCTTCGCCGGTTGTTTATTGGAGCGAGCAGCCGCGGCCGCTCTCCGGCAATACGGTGAATCCTGCCTCTGCTACAATGCGGCGAGACCTGGACGATCTGGAGGACCCGACCTGTGCCATCCAAGTATCTGAAGAGCCTGCTCGCTGAGGGTGAGGGCATCCAGCTGATCACGCGGCAGCACTGGTTCGTGCTGCTGAGCGCAATCCTGCTAGAGATCGTACTTACAGTGCTGATCCTGGTCGGGGTGACTATCGCCTTGACGTTCTCACCCCTGTCCGCCTTTGGCTACGTTCTGCTGCTCTTTCCGTTGACGCGTGGCCTGTACGACTTCCTGACCTGGCAGAACGTCCAATACGTGGTCACGAATCGGCGGGTGGTCCACCTGACGGGAGTGGTCAACAAGAATGTGACGGACACATCCCTGGAGAAGGTGAACGACGTGAAAATGGAGCAATCCTTCTTCGGGCGCCTGTTCGACTTCGGCGACTTGGAAATTCTGACCGCCAGCGAGCAGGGGATCGACCGATTTCGAAGAATCGGCAGGCCCATTCGTTTCAAGACCGCGATGCTCAATGCCAAACAGCGACTCGGCCAGGAAGACCTCCCAACTGGCGCGGGCAGGGCAATATCGCCTGGCGACATTCCCGAGATGATTGCTGAACTCGACCAGCTGCGCCGGCAAGGCATCCTCTCCGCAGAGGAGTTCGAGGCCAAGAAGCGCGAGTTGCTCAAGCAGATGTAGGGCCGCACCGGTCTGCGGCGGAAGACGGCCGGGCCAAGCGCGGACCGGGCCTCGCTATTCCAGAAGGTAGATTTTCGCCCATACTCGACCGCCGGGCCGAATTGACCAGCTGCGGCTTTGGGGCGGGCCCTTCGGCTCGGCTCAGGGCAGGCTGTTTGCACAACGGAATTGTTCGGACTAGACTTCGCTCAATCACCCATTTGCGCCGATAAACCATGACCGAAGAACGCTCCAAGGCTCTGCAGGCCGCTGTGACCCAGATCAAGAAGCAGTTCGGCGATGGCGCGGTCATGCGCCTCGGCGAGGCCACCCACCTGGCGGTGGAAACCATCCCGACCGGTTCGCTGGCGCTGGACCTGGCCCTGGGGGTGGGCGGCATCCCCCGCGGGCGGGTGAGCGAGAT
>CAYHJH010000400.1:0-1552 GCA_964356605.1 uncultured Anaerolineaceae bacterium | reverse complement strand
TATCCTTGTCAACGAGGTAAGTTACGGCAACATAAAGGACTATCCATTGTCCGGATCAGCCTTGAATGGCAACGCATCTCTTGATGGTGAAGTGGGCCTCTGGTATGCGGAAGGCAACGTTGACCTTGGATCAGACGTATTAGAAACAACATTTGGGCTATCAAGGGCAATGGCACTTGCTCACTTTACTATTGATGGCAGCCAGCTTTCTCTCCATTGGGACTTCTCTGCAACTACTGCTTACCCCGATCCCGTTAATGTGCTATTTTGGCATGTGATTGTGCAGGATCACGAATCGGGGGACTCCCTGTGCTGGTACACTCATGAGAACGCCCCAGCCAAAGGGACGGAAACACTGGATTTGGTACCAGACCGTGTCTATCGTTTATACTGGGGCGTAGACGTCGGCGTCAATGTCTGGGACGAATATGGTGGGGCTGTCTTAACTCTCGATCTTCAAGACCTTGGCGGGGGCGGTGGTGGTAATGATAAGATCGTGGAGACAATGGATTTCTTTGACGGCTCTGTCGAGGCCGGGGAATTGGAGGGACAAGGACCCGCTCAATCAGCCGACAAACGCTTGAACGCTCTGAGGAATATGCTTGAGAATGCCGCAGTGCTGATTGAAGGCGGCTTCTACCAGGAGGCTTGTGATCAACTCTGGGATGCCTATGGAAAGTGCGATGGTGATTCCAAGCCCCCGGATTTGGTTGCAGGAGACGCAGCCGCTGATTTGGCCCAGATGATTCTGGAGGTAATCGACGGACTCGGATGCGAATAACGGAGAATAGGTTGCCGGTATGATGTGCATCTGCGATGTCGGCGGCAGCCACAACCACCGCATCCGGAAGTTTGCCTCGGTGCGGTCGCCCTGAGAATTGGCAGCGATTCGGTTGGACGCGGGAGTGGGGTGGGGGTAGAATGGAGGTGTGGAAGCTTATCCGTTAAAGTTTGAGCCGATATATAAGCAGCGGATTTGGGGCGGGCGGAAGCTGCAAGAGGTCTTCGGCAAGGAATTGCCGGCGGACCAAAGAATTGGCGAGAGCTGGGAATTGGCGGACCTACCCAACGACAAATCCGTCATCGTCAACGGGGAATTGGCCGGCCGGACCCTGCGCTCGGCGATTGAGCAGTATCCCAAACAAATCACCGGCTCGGCGAGTTTCTCGCCGCCCTTCCCCTTGCTGATCAAGCTGCTGGACTGCCAGGATGTTCTGAGCGTGCAGGTGCATCCCGACCCTGGAACCTGCGAGCGGATGGGCCAGGGCGAGCCCAAGACCGAGTGCTGGTACATCATCTCCGCGGCACCCGGCGCCGTCATCTACAAAGGGCTCAAAAAAGGCCTCACGAAGGAGCAGTTCGCGCGGGCGATCAAGGATGGGACCGTCGCCGACACGCTCGCCAAGGTCAACGTTGGAGCGGGTGAATGTCACTTCCTGCCTGCCGGCACCGCCCATGCGATAGGTCCCGGCCTGCTGATCGCCGAGATTCAGACCACCTCGGACACGACGTACCGGGTCTTCGACTGGAACCGCGTCGATGACGCCGGCAA
>CAYHJH010000399.1:0-1556 GCA_964356605.1 uncultured Anaerolineaceae bacterium | reverse complement strand
AGCCTGGTCCGTCAGATGCTCCAGGCGCATACCTATTGGCGAATGCACGGGTTGACGGCAGACCTGGTGATCCTCAACGAGGAGGCCGGCGGCTATGAGCAGCCGTTGCGTGAACGACTCGATGGCCTGATCGAGGCGCATTCGACGTATACGGGGAAGGATCAGCCTGGTGGGATTTTCTTGCGCAGGGCGGATCAAATCCCGGAGGAAGACCTGACGCTACTCATGGCCGCGGCGAGTGTGGTGCTGGTAGCGGCCCGCGGCACTTTACTCCAGGGCGTGCCTGTGGAGGTTCCCGAGCTGTCGGAACCCATGGCCAAGAAACGTGCTCCCCGGGAGCCTTCGGCTCCGCTGCCCTTCATGGAGCTGCCCTACTTCAACAGCCTGGGCGGTTTTACCCCGGATGGGCGTGAATACGCGATCTATCTCGGCCCCAACACCCACACGCCTGCACCCTGGGTGAACGTCATCGCCAACCCCACCTTCGGAGCATTGGTCAGCGAAACGGGGTCTGGCTTTACCTGGTATGGCAACAGCCAGCGCAATCGCCTGACGCAATGGTCGAACGACCCCGTCATGGATCCACCGTCTGAGGCGGTGTACATCCGGGACGAGGAGACCGGTGTCTACTGGACGCCGACCCCGTCGCCGATCCGCGAAGAGACCGCTTATCGGGCAAGGCATGGGGCGGGGTACACGGTCTTCGAGCATAACAGTCACGGGATCGAGCAGGAGCTGACGGTCTTCGTTCCAGTGGATGAGAACGGGGGAGAGCCGATCAAGCTGCAGAGGCTGCGGTTGAGGAACGACTCCTCCCGGCGTCGCAGGCTGTCGGTGACGTACTATGTGGAGTGGACACTGGGCGAGAACCGCGAATCCTCCCAGATGCACGTCGTGACCCACTGGGATGACGAAGTCCAGGCCCTGATCGCTCGGAATCGCTACCACCCCGAGTACGGGGATCGGATCGCCTTCGCGGCCATCAACCCGCCTGCGAAGTCTTACACCGGCGACCGCACGTCCTTCGTTGGGCGCAACGGCTCGCTGGGTAGGCCGGCGGCGATGGAGCGGACCGGGCTATCACGTCGGACGGGGGCGGGATTCGACCCGTGTGCGGCACTGCAGGTTACGGTTGAACTAGCTCCTGGAGAGAGGGCTGAGATCACGTGCATGTTGGGCCAGGCCGAGTCGGTGGAGGAGGTCCACAAGCGGGTTCTGGTCTACCGGGAAGGCTTGGCACTCGAGACCGCGTTAAGCCAGACGAAAGCGTGGTGGGATGATCTGTTGGGCACGATCGAAGTGCACACCCCCGAGCTGGCAGCGGACTTCCTGATCAACCGTTGGCTCTTGTACCAAAGCCTTAGCTGTCGGATCTGGGGACGTTCCGCCTTTTACCAGTCCGGCGGTGCATTCGGCTTCCGCGATCAACTGCAGGACGTTATGGCATTCCTATACGCGTCTCCCGAGCTGGTGCGCCAGCACATCCTGCTCGCGGCGAGCCGTCAGTTCAAGGAAGGCGATGTCCAGCACTGGTGGCATCCACCGAGCGGCGCGGG
>CAYHJH010000398.1:0-1580 GCA_964356605.1 uncultured Anaerolineaceae bacterium | reverse complement strand
GTGTTATGGAAGTCGGCGACCGCCGTGCCAGGCGGCACGACCTGGTCCAGGGCGGCGGCAGTCGCTTGGTCTAAGTCCATATCCATGACTGCCAACGCTTCGTCCAGGTGCTTCTCGGTCCGCGGGCCGATGATGGGAGCTGTAACCGCGGGCTGGTCTTTGACCCAGAGTAGCGCCAACTGGGAAGCGCTGATGCCTTGGGCGCGGGCGAGCTCGGCGACCTGTCGGCTGGCGGCCAGAGCAGGTTCGGTGATGCGCCTGGCCGCCCAAGCGCCGATGCGAGCGGCGCGCGAGTCATCTGGGTGTCCGTCTACTTGTTGGTAACGACCGGCCAGCATGCCCATCGCCAGCGGCGACCACGGGAGGATTCCCAACCCGTAGCGCTGTGCCAGCGGAATCAGCTCATTCTCAATCCGACGATCAAGCAGGTTGTAGGGAGGCTGCTCGGCGACGTAGCGGACAAAGCCGCGGCGCTCACTGATTGCCAGAGCCTCCATCACCATCCAGGCCGGAAACGTGGAGCAGCCGACGTAGCGTACCTTACCGCTGCGGACCAAATCGCTCAGCGCGCCGAGGGTCTCCTCCTGAGGCACGTCAAACGCCGGACGGTGGATTTGATAGAGATCGATCCAGTCAGTTGCCAGTCGTCGCAGCGAGTCTTCCACGGCCTGCAGGATGTGCCGGCGCGAGTTGCCGCGGTCATTGGGTTCATTTGATTGTGGAAAGTGGACCTTGGTGGCGAGGACCACCTGCGCCCGGCGGCCGTTGGTGAGGGCCTTGCCGACCACCCGTTCGCTCTCGCCTCGGTTGTAGACATTGGCGGTATCCAGGAAGTTGAGCCCGGCGTCCAGCGCCTGGTGGATGATGCGAACGGACTCTGCCTCGCCGGTGGGTCCGCCGAAATTCAGGCTTCCCAGGCACAGTGGTGACACGCGCACTCCGGTGCGCCCAAGCCAGCGGTACTGCATGCGTCACTCCTCTGAGGTGGTCTCTATGAGAGTACTCGCAACTGCCAGGAACGGTCAACCTTCCCAGTTGCCCACCTCTCTTAGGAGCAGCCGCAGGTCAGCCTTGCTGTGCAGGCCGAACTTGTTCAACGTGTTCCGCACGTGGCTCTTGACTGTCTCTGGTGCGATTCTCAACGCATACGCGATCTGATGGTTGGTTTGCCCGCGGCCGGTCAGGCGGGCCACTTCTCGTTCGCGCGGTGTGAGGATCTCCAGCACGGATCTGGCGCGTGCCCGCCGGGCCTCCTGTTCCAGCCCACGCGCCAGCAGCTCGGCCGCCAATGCCCGGGGAGAGCCATCGCGGGCCTGGGCGGCCAGCCGCAGCCAGGCCGAGAGTTCGGCGTCGAGCCGAAAGCTCAGCCGAGGCCCGAGCGCAGGCCGCGCAATGTACGGAAGCGCGGCTTCCCTAACCCAGCCCGAGAACCCTTCATTCGCCCGACCTTCGAGCTCGGGGAACTCAGAAGAATGAATTGACCGCAGCTCGATCAGCTCACCTTCGGGAGAGCTCTCTTCTGGCTCGACCTTGGGGTCAGGCTGCGATCGATCCGGCCTCAGCGCGGGGGAAGACTGCAA
>CAYHJH010000397.1:0-1582 GCA_964356605.1 uncultured Anaerolineaceae bacterium | reverse complement strand
CCGTGATTGGCCACCTTTACCGTCCCATCATCCAGCGCCGGAAATCCATACCAGCCGGTGTTGGCGACGTCGGCGGTCCACACCACAAATTTTGGTGGCTGAAATGACTCGACGTCGTCCACCCGAAAGTGGAAAACTGGCTGGCCGGTCGACCACATGAGGTCCTTCAGCTGCGGCAGCAGCGCAGGCGTCCAGGCGCCAGCCGCGACCACGACGTAATCCGCCATGAATTCCCGCCCATCCGCCGTTCGCACACCCGCGACCCGCGTGCCTTGATCGATCAGCCCGTGCATCTGCGCGCCGCCGTGGACCTTGACCCCCAGCGTCTTCCCTTCTGAGATGAGCCTGGCCACCACCTCTCCGCTCTCGGCCCACCCGGCGCGCGGGTTGAAATAGGCCTCCGAATAATTGATCAGATCCCAGGCCGGAAATCGCCGCTTGACCTCGTCGGTGGAGAGGCGTTCGGGCTGATGTCCGCGGGCAACCAAGAGCTGGTAGCTGTCGTGCTCGAACCCACCGGAAACCATCGGTTCGCTGGCTAGCAGCAGCATGCCGGTCTGATGAAAGAGCGGCTGGCCCCAGGCTTTATTCCAGGCATCCCAGCCTTCAAAGGCCGCTTCCATGAGTTCCATGTAGAACTCATCTGCACCGTAATCCATCCGCAGGACCTTGCTGATGTCCGTGGATGCGGCCAGCACGTGCGGCACTGGCCCCGGATCAAGCAAGTAAACTGAGTACCCACGCCGACGGAGTTCGACCGCTGCAGAAGCGCCGAACACTCCCGCACCCACAACGACGACCGACTTGTCAGCTTCTCTCGCCATCCCAACCTCCGGGCTCGAAGCTTTTGTATTCCGCGCAATTCTGACTGCTCGTCACTTAGCCGCCGTTCTCTTCAGGATCTCGATCAGTTGCTGGATCGGCGGCCCGCCGCGATATGCCTCCGCCCGCTTCCGGCCTTTCGCACGCAACGAATCCGCCAGCTCTTCCTGGACCAAGAGCGACAGACAGGCCGCTCCCAGCGCGCGCGTGTCTCCCTGCGGCACGAGGTAGGCCGCCTCCCCCATGATCGAACTTGCGGGCCTGGTCTCGAACGCGGCAACCGGGACCTCTGCAGCCAGCGCCCACCGGAACGGCTGACCCCCGGCTGCCAGGCCAACGGACAAGAACGCGGCCGCGCGGTGATAGATTCTTGGGAGCTCGGACACTTTCGACCGGATCGTGACCGAGTCCACGACGTTCAGTTCAGCGGCTACTGCCAGGATCTGCCGCTCAGTATCCGAGTCGCAACCCAGGAACAGCAGCGGATAGGTATCTCCCAGCGCGCCGTCTACCCAGGTCCAGGCCGCCAGGGCCTTCCGAACGTTCTCCGGGTCGGTATCGTAGCACAGCACGTACGCCTGAGCGGCGTCGGGAGTTCTTCCTGCTAGGTGACGAAAGCCATCCGACACAAATGGCGGGTAGGGCTCTGCGTTTCCCTCTGAGCTCAATACGTCCGCGGGACACAGCCTGGCGCTCGCGCCCCGCGCACCCGCCCGACCGGCGGCCCTCCGGAGGCTCGCGAGCACGCCTGCTGAGGAAC
>CAYHJH010000396.1:0-1584 GCA_964356605.1 uncultured Anaerolineaceae bacterium | reverse complement strand
GCCGAAGGGCCGAAGGGTCGAGGGGTCGATGCATCCTGAGCTTGCAGGGTCCTGAGGCTGCCGAAGGATCGAAGGAAGCATCGAGCCGTCGATGCATCCTGAGCTTGTCGAAGGAAGCATGGTCATAATTGGGGAGATCCACGTGATTGACGCGATCGAGCTCGAGATCTTCAAGGGCCTGTTCTCCGCCATTCCCGAAGAGATGGGGATCACCCTGCGCCGGAGCAGCTTCTCCGCCAACATCAAGGAGCGGTTGGACTTCTCTTGCGCCCTGTTCGACGCGCAGGCGCGGATGATCGCTCAGGCCGCGCATATCCCGGTGCATCTGGGTTCAATGCCGTTATCGGTTCAGGCCTGCGTGGACGCGCTGCAGTTTCAGCCTGGCGACGTAGCGATCGTGAACGATCCCTATCACGGCGGCACCCACTTGCCAGATATCACCCTCGTTTCGCCCGTGTTCTTATCCGGTGGCGCCCGGCCCTTTGCCTTCGTCGCCAGCCGGGCCCATCACGCCGACGTTGGCGGAATCTCTCCCGGTTCGATGCCGATTTCGACCGAGCTGAGCCAGGAGGGCATCATCATCCCGCCTTCCAAGCTACATCTCGGCGGCAAGCTCAATCAGGAGCTGTGGGAACAGATCCGGTCGGCAGTGCGCACGCCGGATGAACGGGCGGGGGACCTGCGGGCTCAACTGGCCGCCAATGCCATCGGAGTCGGCCGCACCCTCGAATTGGTGGAGAAGTACAGCCCGCACACGGTCGAGAGGGCTTCGGAGGCCTTGCTTCAGTATTCAGAGCGGGCAACCCGCGGGCTGCTGGCCGAAATCCCCGATGGGACCTACCGGTTCCAAGACCGGCTGGACGATGACGGCATCGACCCGGAGCCAGCGGAGATTCAGGTTTCGGTCACGATCTCCGGGGACCGGGCGCTCGTCGACTTCACTGGGACCGCGCCTCAGCGGCGGGGGAGCATCAACGCCGTATACGCGGTCACCGTCTCGGCGGTCTACTACGTCTTTCGCTGCTTGCTCGATCTGGATGTCCCAAGTAACAGTGGTTGCATGGCGCCGATCACGGTGGTCGCGCCAGAGGGGAGCCTTGTGAACGCCCGATCTCCTGCGGCAGTGGCCGCGGGCAACGTCGAAACCTCCCAACGGATTGTCGACGTGCTGCTGGGAGCTCTTGCCCAGGCCTGCCCGGATCGCGTGCCGGCCGCCAGCCAAGGGACCATGAACAACCTGACCATCGGTGGATGGGACGCTGAGCGGGGCAAGCCCTTTGTCTATTACGAGACCATCGCAGGCGGGATGGGCGCTCGGCCCGGGAGCGACGGCGTCAGCGCCGTTCAGACCCACATGACGAATACCCTGAACACTCCGGTCGAGGCGCTGGAATTCGCCTACCCGCTGCAAGTGCGGTGTTACGAGATTCGGGAGGGCACGGGCGGCGCTGGCCGTTTCCGAGGCGGGGACGGGATCGTTCGTGAGATCGAGCTGCTTTCCGACGCCGAAGTCACAATCCTATCCGACCGCAGGCGTTTCGGCCCGTATGGCCTCGCCGGCGGCAAGCCCGGGCGGGTGGGCGC
>CAYHJH010000395.1:0-1590 GCA_964356605.1 uncultured Anaerolineaceae bacterium | reverse complement strand
CTCGATGATCTCAGGTTCCAGCTTCTTGTACAGCGGCGCAGGCTTGGCGAGCGGCTGGCCCGCAGGCAGCCGGCTCGGCTCCCAGCGACCCGTAGCACGGTCGGAGATGTAGATCAGGGCCTCGTGGGACCGGGTCTCTTCTTCGTAGCTCACGATCTGCTGCTCGCCGAAGAGCGGGCCGCTGTAGCCCAGGGCCTGGTGTAATCGTTCCGAGCTGAACGGCAGGAAGGGCGAGAGCAGCACCTTCAGCGAATCGATCGCGCGCAGGGCCGTGTACACCGTAGTGGCCGCGGCCGACTTGTCCTGCTCGATCACCCGGAACCACGGAGCCCGATCGAGATAGCCGTTGACCTCTCGGGCCAACCGCATCGCCTCCGCGAGCGCCGCCCTCAGTCGGACCGCCTCGATGTGACGGCCGACCGTCTCGAAGCCGGCCTCGACGATGTGCAGCAGCTCCTTGTCCGGGCCCCGGAGTTCACCCGGCTCGGGGATCTTCCCTTCCCAGTGCTTGTAAGCAAATGAGATCACCCGGTTCGCCAAATTTCCCCAGGTGGCGACCAGCTCGTCGTTGTTGCGGGCTACGAAGTCCGACCACGAGAAGTCGCTGTCCCGCGTCTCGGGCATCACGGCTGCGACGTAATAACGGATCGCGTCCGGGTCATAGCGTTTCAAGATGTCCGGCAGCCAGACCGCCCAGTTACGGCTCTTGCTGAACTGGGCCCCCTCCACGTTCATGAACTCATTGGCCGGCACATCGAAGGGCAGGTTGAGGTGTCGGTTGGGGTTGTCCTCGTAGATTCGGTCAATCCCCAGCAGCTCAGCCTGCCAGATCAAGGTGTGGAACGGGATGTTGTCCTTGCCGATGAAACAGTAGCCTTTGGCCGCCGGGTCATACCACCACTCCTTCCAGGCCTCCGGCCGCCCGGTATTTTTGGCCCACTCGACCGAGGCGGTCAAGTAGCCCATCACCGCCTCGAACCACACATACAGGCGCTTCCCTTCCCAGCCATCCAGGGGGACTGGAACGCCCCACTCGATATCGCGCGTCACCGGACGCCCGAGCAATCCTCCTTCGACATACCTGCGAGCGAAGTTGTAGACGTTGGGCCGCCAGTGGTCGGCGTGTTTGTCCAGGTATGTCAGCAGTGAGTCGGTGAAGGCCGGCAGGTCTAAGAAGAAGTGCTCCGTCTCGCGCACGACCGGCCGGCTGCCGTCGGTCAGGCTGCGCGGCTCGATCAGGTCCAACGCGTCGAGCAGATTCCCGCAGTTGTCGCACTGATCGCCACGCGCCTGCTCATAGCCGCAAATCGGACAGGTGCCCTCGACGTAACGGTCCGGCAGGAACCGGTTGTCGGTCTCCGAATAGAGCTGCTGTTGGATCTCACGATACAGATACCCGGCATCATGCAGGCGGAGGAAGAAGTCCTGGGAGATGCGGTGATGGTTTTCGGTATCGGTGTGGGTGAACAGGTCGTAGCTGATACCGATTTCCTTCTGGGTCTCCAGAAAGCGCCGATGGAAATGCTCAAAGAGCTCGCGCGGCGGCACGCCCCGCTTGTCGGCCTCCACCGTGATTGGCGTGCCGTGCGA
>CAYHJH010000394.1:0-1592 GCA_964356605.1 uncultured Anaerolineaceae bacterium | reverse complement strand
CGCAGCGCTAACCCCAGCAGCAGAGCAGTGGCGCCGCGTACCAGAAGCGGCCAGGCCATCTCGGAAGCCACCGCGGACCCAGCATGGAAGAGTGCCTCACCGATGAGCTCCTGGCCCTCTGGCAGGGCCCGGAGGGCCAGACGCAGCAACTCCAGGCGCGCCAGGGCCACCGCCATGGCAATCAGTCCGCCCGCCCCCAGCCAGGGGGACCACCAGCCGGCCAGCTCGGTCCATGTACGCACCTGCAGCACAAGGATCGCCGCGAGCAGAGCCGCGGGCAGCAGCGGCGCCAGCCGAGTGAGGGCCCGGGCCCAGCGCAGGACGCCTCTCGCCGATTCCAATAACATGTCGATGGAGGGATCCTCACCGGGATTAAGCGCCTCAATGAGGGTGAAACTGTCCCGGATTGTGCCGACGAGTTCGGGGATGGTTCCGGCATAGGCAAAGAACTGATCGTCGGCCCAGAGGGACGGCAGCGCGCAGGGCAGTCTCAGAAACTCGGCGTCGAGAGGCACGGCGCTAGCGTCTCCCAGCCCGGGCGGGACCTGGACTGGTGTGCACGGAGGGAGGACTTCAAAGGCAATGCGGGCGGCCCGCAGCCCATGGCTGGAAAGAGCCTGGGCCTTCACCTGCGTAAGGTCGTACGATACCTGCGACAGGCCACCCTTCCCGTCCAGCCAGAGATCCAGACCCTGCGCAGTGTCCTCGATCCAGCCGGCCAGCGCGTCTGAGGGCAGCAGCTCTTGAAGCACGACCTTCCAAACCTCTGCCTCGAATAGGAGGACGAGCCGAAAAAGCGCGGGCGTTTCGGGGAAGAGCTGCGCATCGCCGTAGGCCAGGTTTCCTTCTGGGAAGGTCTGTGTGAGCCAGGCCAGGCCCATAGGCAGCGCCTCGGTCTCGAACGCGATCCGTGACAGAGTCCGACTAAGCGAGGTGGGGTTGAAAGAAACCCGGCCTGCTTCCGCGATCAGCAGGGTCAACGGCATTGTCAAGATGAAGGCAAACCCGCACAGGCGGGCGGCCAGTGACGCACGCCGCTCGTTGCGTTGAGCGGCCAGGGAATCGCTCTCGCCTATGAACTGAGCCCCCACAGCTCAATCACTCCACCTTGCACCTGCCACACGAGCCTGGAACCATCTGGGGTGAAACCAAAGTTTGCCGGCCGAGCCTGCATCCCGCTGAGAGAACCCAGGCTCTCCCCGTTGCGGATGTCCCAGATCTGCCCGGACTCGGCGACGATCAGATGGCCGTTGGTCGCCACTCGCTCGCTGCGATCAGCCGGCTCGAACTGCGCGGCTAGACGACCGGTCGCCAGATCCCAGATCTCGCCGCTTCCCGCCACCAATTGGCCGCCGTCGGGCGTGTAGGCCAGCTGGCCAATGTTGCCCCCGGTCGCCTCCAGTCGTCTGACCACCTCTCCGGACTGCAGATCCCAGAGCTCCACCTGGTTCCGGCGCACCATGGCCAGAGTGCGCCCGTCGGGAGAGAAAACCGGCCGGTGCGGGAGCGGATAACGCTCGAGGTCAAGGAGAGGGCCATCTGCCGCAAGCGAATACACCTGCAACAGGTTGCGGCCGGCCGCCAGCCTCAGG
>CAYHJH010000393.1:0-1592 GCA_964356605.1 uncultured Anaerolineaceae bacterium | reverse complement strand
GGCGGCCGGCCTGTTCGAAGATTCCGCCTCACGTGACCGGCGCGTCCGATGACTATAATTAGATGAAGACTGCTTGTACTGGAACCACCGTAAGGTCGATGCCCACCAATCTACCCCCACAATACTTCGAGGCTGAGAAGCGCTACCGGGAGGCCCAAGATCCGGTGGAAAAAGCGGAGCTGCTCGAAGAGCTGATCGGCACCATTCCCAAACACAAGGGAACCGACCATCTGCGGGCAGATCTGCGCCGAAAGCTCTCGAAGCTCAAGACCGCAGCGCAGCCGCGCAAGAAGGGCGCGCGGCGCGATCCGGCCTGGCACATCCCGAAGGAGGGCGCCGGACGCGCGGTGCTGGTCGGAACCTCAAACACCGGCAAGTCGGCGCTGTTGGCAGCGTTGTCGAATGCCGAGCCAGACGTATCCGAGGCCCCCTTCACCAGTTGGACCCCCACTCCCGGAATGATGCGGGTGGAAAATGTCCAGATCCAGCTGATCGACACGCCCTCGCTCGACCGAGATTTCGTCGAGCCCATGCTGATGGATCTGGTCCGTTCATCCGACCTCATCCTGGTAGTCGTCGACCTGGGTGCCGATCCGAATCAGCAGCTGGAGCGAACGCTGTCGCTGCTTGCAGAGCACCGCATCCACCCCCTGCGCTGGAAGGACCGTTTCGACGACGGAGTACGGCGCAGCTTCCTGCCGGTGCTGGTGGTGGCTAATAAGTGCGACGATGCGGCCGTCGATGAAAACTTCCAGATCTTCCGGCGGCTGCTTGCGGAGGACTGGCAGGCGGTGGCGGTTTCGGCCACAGCGGGTCGAAACCTGGATCAACTCCAACAGGCCGTCTTCGAGCGCCTGGAGATCATCCGAATCTACTCCAAGGCTCCGGGCAGAGAGGCCGATAACAATGTCCCGTTTGTGCTGCGGAAGGGCAGCACCGTACAGGAATTCGCTGCCCAGCTCCACCACGACTTCTACCATAAGCTCAAGGCGGCCCGAGTGTGGGGGCAGGGGGTTTACGATGGGCAGCTGGTCGCCCGCGATCACGTGCTGCACGACGGAGACATCGTGGAGCTGCGGATCTAGGCCGATGCCCTTCGACTCAGCCCATCTTGACAGTGTTCGGTGCGCACCACTACAATCCCAGCTTCTACTATCGCCGACTCTGAGCTTGGTCCTCCCAACTTACTGATTCGAGATCCTGTGGAAATGACCAAAGCCTCCATCGCCAGGGGTATGGGATCCGCACGAACATGCCGCTGGGGCTGGTCGAAGTGAGTGTACCTTGCACCTACTGGGTCAGATTGCGTTCGAGTATGGCCGCGTCCCGCTTTTGCGGGACGTTTGCTTCCCAGTGAGATTGAGCTGATTCCTCAGCAGCTCCGCAAGAAAGGCAGGTGATTCGGACTCTAGTTGAATTGGATTGGTGAACACCTTGACCGGTTTATGGCTGACAAATATTCCATTAGGAGGAGAGACGTGAGAACCAACCGAACTATCAAGTGGATATGGACCCTACCCGCGCTGGGCCTGTTTCTGGCCGCCTGCGCCGCGCCGGCAGCCCCCGCCGAAGAGGGCGGGCCGCTGCAAGAG
>CAYHJH010000392.1:0-1593 GCA_964356605.1 uncultured Anaerolineaceae bacterium | reverse complement strand
GGCTCGAAGTCCTGACTCGAGATGGAGAACTGGGCGTCTCGTACGGCAGTCGCCATCGACCCCATTGTACAGTTGGCGGCGCCTGGCAGGATCCTTGCACCAGGCCGCGTGGAACGAACCGATTCCAATCGGAGATCGGCGAAAGTGCTCGATTCAGCCCATTAGGAGCCCTTCTAGCGATGCAGATCAGCAAGGCCAGGACTGCCAGGCGTCGGCCTCCAGGCCGTAGCGCCTCGGACACTGCCCCCTGGCGGGCAGTCAAGGACGGCCCGCACGGACAGCAAGCGGTAGGGAGTGGAGCAGCCACGGCCTCCCGCGGCCGAAGCCTGCGCTGGGTGGCTCTCGGCGTTCCGGCGTTGGGCGCGGTACCCCTGCTGGTTCTCTTGGGGGCCTACGGCTATTTCCGCGCGTCCGACACGATCGCCCCGGGCGTGACGGTGGGGCAAGTTCCGGTCGGCGGGATGCTGCTGCCGGCCGCGATCGAGACGCTGGACCGAGCCTGGAATCGGGAATTGGTGCTTACCGCCGTGGATACGAGCGAGGCGGGAAGAGTCTGGCCAGTCTCGCCCGGTGAGTTCGGCATCAGCGTCGACGCGAGCGAGAGTGCCCGGCGGGCGCATACCTACGCCCGCGGCAGAGGCCCGATCGCCGGACTGCGGCAACTGGTCATTGCCTTTACGGAGGGACAGGAAGTTGCTCCGGTTGTGCTATTCGATCGCGTTCAGGCGGAGCGGGCAATCTCAGCCTGGGTCGAACGCGCTGGCCTTCAGGCCGCCGATGCCACGCTTGCCCTCGAGGCCGGCCAGGTGCTCACGACACCGTCACAATGGGGCCGAATGCTCGATGTGCAGGCAACCCTCGAACTCTTGGAGACCGGTCCGGAAGAAATCCTGCTGCGTTATCGGTTTATCCCGCTGGTCACTAACCCGGTCTCGCCGGAGATCGAAGGAGTGGACGCGGCCGCCTTGGAGGCCGAGCGGCTGCTCACGACCAACACCGTCATAAGAGCTTATGATCCGGTGGTGGACGAATGGTTCGAGTGGTCGCCGAGCCGTCAAGAGATCGGGGGCTGGCTACAGGTGGCCCCCGCAGAATCGGGGCTAAACGTGACGGTCAAAGAGGACTCCGTCCGCGCCTACGTTCAGGGCCTCTCGCTCGGCGAGGAGCGCACCCTCGACCCGGAGGCCGCAACGCAAGCGATCCTGGCCGGACTGACGGGGGAACCGACAGGCCCGGTTCAGCTGCGCTACCTGCCTAGGTATTACGAAGTGCTATCGCAAGACACCCTGATCTCGATCAGCTTCAAGGTGGGGGTCCCGTACTGGAAGTGGCTGGAAGTGAATCCGCAGGTCACGGCCAGAGGATTGATCCCCGGGGAATCGCTGACCATCCCGCCCCGCGACGCAATGCTCGAACTGCCGGTCATCATGGACAAGCGCATCGTAATCAGTATCTCCGAGCAACACATGTGGCTCTATCAAGATGGGGAGCTGATCCGAGACCACGTCGTGAGCACCGGCATCCCGAATTCGCCGACGATGCCGGGTCTTTTCCAGGTCAAATCTCACTACTTGAACGCCTATGCGTCAAACT
>CAYHJH010000391.1:0-1594 GCA_964356605.1 uncultured Anaerolineaceae bacterium | reverse complement strand
TTCAACCGTCTCCCCCAACGCCGTCGTGTCCCTCGACGCGTGGTAAACATTGACCGCCGCGGCTGACGACGTTTGTTTCGACATTGGTCATCTGGATGCCGGCTCCAGCGACGACGGCGCCGGTGGCATCCATGACTCTGCCGGTCACGCGACCGTAGGGATCTTGCGCCAACAGCAGCACGGCGAGAATGGAGATTGAGAGAAAGCCACGACGAAGCATGTCGATAACCTTTCGACCGGAATTTCCATTTTGAGTTTTCGGACCGGCTCAGTATACACCAAACCAGCATGCCCAAGGTTCGGCGACCAGCTTCTTGGTGCGGACTCCTCGCCTTTGGCCCCAAGAGAAGCCCGCCGGACCTTTGCCAGGTGTCGGCGAGCGAGTGATTGCCGTCTCCGCAGGCTGTTTTCTCAGACACTCTGCCCGTCCTTGCCTCCCTTCTGATCGGTTTGTTGGTGACTCCCTCTCCGGCTATCCCGTCGGCGCCGGCAGTGCCTCGATCCGCCGCACCATCGCTCCGAACAACCGCCGCGTCAGATTGCTCGGGTTTTGCCGTCCCGGCGCTCGCAGTTCAGCCCCTGTTGAGTTAATGTCTGCGCGGACAGCCGTGCAGGTAACAACTGCACCTTGGAGCCGGTCTACAGACCCGTCCAGCGGCGAGCGGAGTAGAGCCGCATTGCCGCTAATCTTCTGATTCCAAATCTGCTTACACTTTTCAGCCCTGGATAGAGCTCAGTCTCGTAACCGAATGGCAAGAGAAGGTGTGGGTAGCCTTCCAGGTCCAAAACAGCCGGAAGCCCTTGCGATGCCATGCCATGACTGTATCGGGCTTGACGATGACCCGCGCCGACCGCCAGTCGCTCCACATCCCGGTAAAGCCAGACCCACAAGGCACGGTCCGCTACGGTCAACTTCGGCCGTTTCCTCGCCGAGCGCTTGAGCACCAATCTGTTGCCGCAAAGCCAGGTTTTTGACCTGGAGGGCGGGGCGGGTTCGGAAGATGGACGGTATGGTGGCCAGGATCCCCAGCAGGAGGGTGGGCATCGAAGAACGGCTGCCCCGAGAATGGGGCAACTCCAATGATCTCCAAAAGATCGAGATCTCCGAGAGGGACGGGATGCGAGGAACTTCGCCGAGTCGCTCAAGCTGGAGTACCCCAAGCGGATCTGGCGCCGGGCCGAGACCTTGAAGAAGCGAATCCTGGCTGATCAGGCTTCACCTGCGCCACCCTATCCCCGACCTACTGGAAGGCCACACAAGCCTCGCATCACCCTTGCGGTGAAGATGCACCTCCAACTCTGAACTCATGCGGCTTCGCAACGGGGTCTACCCCCGGAGCCAATCATGTGGAGAATGGTAATGAGCCGCTGCCCAATGCTGCTGCCAAGTCTCGCCTTCGTATCGGTCATCGCTATGCAGGTGTCTGCTCAGACGACGACACGAGCCTTTTCCTCGCCTGAAGCGACCTTCGGCGACCCTGGGTGCATTGACCTGGCGGAGATTGACCCGGTAAGCACCGGGCAGAGGCAACCAGGCCAAACGGGAGCGCTGGAATGACGATGACCCACCGTGAACGCATACTGGCGGCGATCC
>CAYHJH010000390.1:0-1613 GCA_964356605.1 uncultured Anaerolineaceae bacterium | reverse complement strand
ACTAGATGGCTGTTGCGGAATCATGGACTCTGAAGGCTCAGCGATGCATCCGCTCCCAGCGGCCGACCCATTTCCAGTTGCTGGTGTCGCGTTCGCTGCGGCGGACGATCTGAGCAGCCTGTTGGGTTTCGCGGTGGGTGACCAGAGTTGCCATCACGGCGGCAATGAGTGCCAGCTCCTCGTCGGCCTGGTCCTGGTCCTCCAACTGGAATCGTTCTTCCACAAAGCGGGTGTCAAACTGACCGCCGATGAAGCGAGAGGAGTCGAGCAGTTGCTGATGAAATGGAATGTTGGTCCGGACACCCAGGATGCGGAACTCCTCCAGCGCCCTGCGCATCCGCAGGATGGCTTCGCCGCGGGTCTCACCCCAGCAGATCAGCTTGGCGATGAGGGAGTCGTAATACGGGGTGATAGTGAATCCGGCATAGACGCCGGCGTCCACACGGACGCCCGGTCCGCTGGGAGGGATCATGGAAGTAAGCTGGCCCGTGCTGGGCCGAAAGTTATTGTGCGGATCTTCAGCGTTGATGCGGCACTCCAAGGCCCAGCCGTTGGGCTGGATTTGATCCTGGCTGTAACGCAGCCGGCGCCCCCTGGAGATTCGAATCTGTTCTCGCACGATATCCACCCCGGTGACCATCTCTGTGATCGGATGTTCGACCTGGAGCCGGGTGTTCATTTCCAGAAAGTAAAAATTTCGATCGCTGTCCACCAGGAATTCGATCGTTCCCGCGTTCAGGTATTCCACCGAGTTGGCCGCCCGGCAGGCCAGCTCGCCCATACGAGCCCGAAGCTCATCGTCGACGAAGGGCGAAGGAGCCTCTTCCAGCAGCTTCTGATGGCGCCGCTGCAGCGAGCATTCCCGCTCGCCGAGGTGAATCACATTCCCGAAGGTGTCGGCCAGGATCTGAAACTCGATGTGACGCACCTCGAGGAGCAGCTTCTCCAGATACACGTTGCCGTCACCGAAGGCGGCTTCCGCCTCCCGCCGGGCCGCCTGCAACAGCCCGGGCATCTCCTGCAGGTCATGGACTTCCCGCATCCCTTTTCCGCCGCCTCCGGCCGTGGCCTTGATGAGCAGGGGGAAACCGATCTCAGGAGCGATCGCTAGTAGCTCTTCGTCCCGCAGGTCGCCCTCGCCCTCGGTGCCCGGCACCACCGGGACCCCTGCAGCGGCCACCGTGGCGCGGGCGACTGCCTTGTCGCCCATGGCGGCGATGGCGCTCGGGCGGGGACCAATGAAGACCAGGCCGGCCTCCTGGACGGCTTGAGCGAAATCCTCTCGCTCTGCCAGGAATCCGTACCCAGGATGGATCGCGCCCGCGCCGGAGCGCTTGGCAATTTCAATGATCTTGTCGCCGCGCAGGTAGGAATCGCGGGAGGCCGCCGGGCCGAGCAAATAGGCCTCGTCCGCCTGACGGACGTGCAGTGCGGCCCGGTCGACCTCGGAGTACACCGCTACTGTCTTCAGGCCGAGCTCGCGGCAGGCCCGGATGATACGGACCGCGATCTCACCTCGATTGGCGATCAGAACTTTTGTGAACATTCTCTCCTCGAATTATAGAAGATTAGCAGGATGCTGAAAAACGGGCCCAAACTCTTATCCCCCACCC
>CAYHJH010000389.1:0-1626 GCA_964356605.1 uncultured Anaerolineaceae bacterium | reverse complement strand
GTGCCAGGATTGGCGGACAGAGCCGTCTCGGTTGTACTTCGGCCCGGCCGGGGCCCGCTCGCCGCCGACCGGGTCCCGCGTGTCGAGGCCCCACAGGCCGCGGTAGTTGCTCACCCACCCAACTGCATCCGAAATCAACTCCGGCGACCACTCTTCGTGCTGCCCCGGACCGATCACTCGCCCATCGCCGCGAGCGTAGTCGATGAACGGTACTCGGATCAACTGCCGGAGCCGTTTGTCTACCGCCGGAACCTCGCCCATTCCTAGTGTTTCGGTCCACAAGTTGCGGAGCGCGTCCATGACCCTGACAACCGGATTGAGGAATTTGGGCGAGGCGCCCATCATGTATTCGCCTTGCTTGAAATAGCTTGCGTGCGAGCCGGCGCCGACGAAAACAACTGGATGTTCGCCGTCTCTGACGAGCAGCGGATCGTCCCAGCGACGGCGGAGGTCATCTCCTTTGAAGTCGTGCGAGGCGTAGGCCACCCAATGAGGCGTGAGCTGCCCCTCTTCGTTTTCATACAGATAGATGAACATTTGCTCCCAGTCGGCCTCGTGGTCGTTGGCGCCGAAGAAGCGCGAGCGCCAGTTGTTCATCGGGAAGAAGAACAAGTACTGAAGGACGGTCCAGCCCGCCTCGCGAACGACCCGGCCGTAGTAGACATGGCGGGGCTCGCGCTCCAGGATTTGCTGGTACTTGTAGTCAGCGGCCGCCGCAATGCTGCCAGGGACCATGCCCCGCACCGCCAGAGAGAGATCGAGCAGGGAGTCGAAGATGCGAAATAGCAGCGGCACCCGGGTCATTCGACCGGAGGCCTGGAAGTTCTCCCGTTGCAGCCCCCTTGCCCAGAGCCGGTACCGAAGACCGATCATCGGTTCGGCGATGAAGCGAAGGTGAAGCGTGTGACCGGGCGGCACTTGATCGAACTTGGCCAGCATATCCAACTCAAGTTCGCCCTCCGGTACAAGCAGTTTCTCCTCCCCGCTCGCTTCGGTCGTCCACAGACTGCAGTTTCTTGCGTACTCGTCCACTGGCATCGGAAAGAAGATCTCGCCCATCGTATAGCGGACGATCGGCTCGTACATGCGGAGCAGCTCGAGCTCGTTCATCGGGAGGGCTTTCGTCGCCGGAAAGCCTGTTGCACATCTCGCTGATTGAGATAGAAAACCAAGACCACGCCGACCAACATTTCCAGGTACTGAGGCCTGCCATGAAAGTGGAGCCAGATGTTGAAACTCAGCCACACACCGACCAAGATCATCCCCAAGACCCAGGCCCAGCGCTTGAGGAAGAAGAATCCTGCGATTGGGACAGCCAGCAGTCCGGCCGCAGCAGAGCTGACCACTAACCGGTATCTGGGATCAACACCGTCGGGGAGGATCAGACTCATCGGCCCAAGCCCACCAATCCGGGCCTGCTCCAGAAAGAGACCTGGGATCGTCAGCAGGATCAGGAATACGATGGCGTAGACACCGAAGGGACGCCTCCGTCGAGCGTCGGGGGTGACCGGGATATCCGTCATTCAGGGAAATCCCAAGCTGCGCCTGACCTGAGCGCATAACTCATGCCTCACGTCTTTCTGCATCAGGAAGATCTCTGCGCTGGGTTCAAGGGATCGGGGTCGG
>CAYHJH010000388.1:0-1643 GCA_964356605.1 uncultured Anaerolineaceae bacterium | reverse complement strand
CCAGCGCCCGGGCCAGCGCCACCCGCTGCTGCTGCCCTCCGGAGAGCTGCGGCGGCGACTTGCGTTCGTTGCCCTGCAGCTCCATGAGTTGGATGACCTCATTCACCTGCTGCTCGATCTCCGCCTTCGGCCGGCGGCGTGCCTTCAGCCCATAAGCCACATTCTCGAACACACTCATGTGGGGAAATAACGCATAGCTCTGAAAGACCATGGCGGTCGGTCGGGCATAGGGAGGAATTCGGGTGATCTCGTCCTCTCCGATGAATACCTGCCCCGCGCTCGGCTCCTCGAAACCGGCGATCATCCGCAAGGTGGTGGTCTTGCCGCATCCGCTGGGACCCAGCAGGCACACCAGTGTGCCGGCCTCGACCTTCAGGTTGACATTTTCCACGGCCGGAAGCTCGCCGAAGCGCTTGCTGAGATTCTTGAGGGTGATGCCGGCGGTCGCGAACTGCTGGGTCGGGTCCATGCCTAGATCCTGAAAAGATCTACGAAGCTCTTGCCGGTAATTCTGCTGAGGATCCCGAGGGCGATCAGGATGATTACGATGAGCAATCCGGCGAAGGCGGCCGCTTCGCTGGGAGAGCCGGTGACGATCACCCGGAACATGCGGACGGTGTAGAGCTGGGTCCGTCCGGCGTTCAGGAAAACCGCCGAGCTCAGGTCGGTCATACCACGAATGAAGATGTAGATGACGCCGGCGAAGAAAGCCCGGCTGAGCAATGGGAAGGTGATGCGGGCGAACGTACGAATCCGGGAGGCGCCCAGATCGAGCGAGGCCTCCTCCAGGGCGGGGTCGATCTGCTTCTGGGCCGCCACGCCGGTTCGCAGCCCGACCGGCAGTCGGCGGTAGGCGTAGGCGACGATGATGATGAAGAAGGTGCCGGTCCAGAAGTAAGGGGCTGCATTGAAGGCGATGATGTAGCCGATGCCGATCACCGTGCCCGGAATGGCGTACATCAGGGTAGCGGAGAAGTCCAGCGCGCCGCGGCCGGGGAACCGCTGGCGGGCGACCAGCCAGGCGATGATGATCCCGATCACCCCGCCCACTACCCCCGAACCAATGGATACGATCAGCGAATTCCGGAGCTGCGGGATCGCGGTGACCAGGCCCACCAGGTTGCGGGTCGAGGGCGTGTAATCGAATCCCCAGGTTTTCACCAAGGCGCCCACAAAGATCGAGCCGTAGATCAATACGGTGAACCCGGCCAGCAGGAAGACCAGGCCGAACAAAGGGAGCTTGATCAGCGCCGGCAGCTTCCGGATGCCGCCGGTTCGGGCCCCGCCGGTCACGGTGACATACGACCGGCGGCTGGTGATCCAGTGCTGCAAGGCAAAGGCCGCCAGAGCCGGGATCACCAGCAGCATGGCCAGAGCCGCTCCCAGCTGCAGGTCGAAGAGCTCAATGAGCTGGATGTAGGCCTGAGTAGCCAGCACCTGAAAACCACCCCCTATGAGCATGGGGTTGCCAAAGTCCGCGATGGATGAAATGAAGGTAAGCAGGGCCGCGGTGAGGATGGCCGGAGTCACCAGCGGGAAGGTAACGGTTCGCAGCACGTGGAACGGCCGCCCGCCGAGATCCTCGGCTGCGTCTTCCAGGTCGCGGTTGATGGAGGCGAACACGGCCATCAGGATCAGGACCA
>CAYHJH010000387.1:0-1652 GCA_964356605.1 uncultured Anaerolineaceae bacterium | reverse complement strand
CACCCCACATATACCCCCTTTTTCTTGCTAGCGGCACTTCTTTCAGTGGACTCATAATGCCTGGAGGTCGGAATGCAGTTGGCGGCCTGGTTGGGGCTTGCAGCTCTCAGACGTGAGCCAGTTCCGGCCAGACCGGGTGGAACATCAGCCATTGATCCGGTCGTTGACGGATGAAGCCCTCGTGAATCCGCATCACCTCTTGTGCCAGCTCCAGGTCGCCTTTTGCCTTGTCTGCGAAACGCTCGGTTTCGAGCAACTCCAGCAGGACTGCCCTGTAGCGACCCGTCTCGTCCTGGAATGTCCCTCCCACCATGATCGGGGCTGCCGCCCGCAGCGCCAGTCTGGCGTGTCCGATCGGCAATCTTGCCGGGCGGCCAAAAAATTCCAGAATCTCCCCGCGCGGATCTGGCCGGTCAACGGCGGTCGCCACCACGCCACTGCCACGCAGATGGTTCATGGCCTGGCGCAGCGAGCGAAAATCAGTCGCCGAAAGTTCAAGGCCAAAACTGCGGCGGATCCGATTCGTGACCACATAGCTCGCCTCGGTCTCGGGGTAGGCCAGAGCCTGGATCGGGTATCCAAGCCCTCCGATCATGAGCAACATGAGGTCAAGCCCCATCGTATGGGCCCCGGCGTAGAGCAGTCCCTTGCCGGTCTCCAGGCACTTCTGCGTTGCCGAGACTAGTTCTGCATCCAACTCTCCCGACCGACTGAGCCCGGCGTGGCCCTTGCGCATCACCTGAAACAGCTCCAGATAACTTCGGGCCATGTTTTGGAGCACCGCCCGGACGGCATTGTCGAGTTCCGGATCATCTCGGGGCAAACCACGCACTACCGCTTGATTGGTCCTTATTGCCTCCACCAGCGTCGTTCCGGTCTGTCCGGCGATCCGGTCAGCTATCCAGGCGGCAAACCGACGGGCTAGCTTGGGCGGGAGTATGCGAACGAGGGAAATTCCGGCGGTCGGTCCCCACCGGCTATAGGCGAAGGAAACCAGACTCACGAGGTTTCTGGGGCAGCCTCCGATCGCCCCGGCTCACGCACTCGGCGATAGCCGGAGTAAATAACCGGCACTCCACGTACGAGGCAGAAACCGACCGCGATCCAGGCCACGACTTGAAAAGCGCTGAGCACGGGTTCGGCGGCGAGACGCATGGCCGTGCCCACAGGGAATTCTCTAAGTGCCAGGGCCAGCGTCAACCCGCAAAAGGCCAGGATCTTGCTGATGCTGTAACCGGTTCGCATCCAAGCGGAGCCCACGAGGAAACGGCCGAGCTTGGTTTGGAGCTGTTCAAACGGAGCCTTCCCCCTGCCTACCCCGATGCTCCGGAGGGCATCGGTCAGCGTCGTGCGGGTGATTACGATCAATGGCACCGCAACCGGGATTGCTCGCAGGTCGGCCAGTGCGACCCACAAGGCCAGTTCATAGACGCGATCGAGCGCAATGTCGAGTACGCTGCCCATGAGGCTGACATTGTTCTGGCGTCTGGCGACCAGCCCGTCCACAGTGTCCAATAGGAGGGCTGCGAACAGGAACGGGACGGACAAGAGCTTCACCAACGGATTGCCCAGATACAGCATCAGGATGAAGCCGAGCAGCAACGGGAAACGACTGAGGGTGATGAGGTTGGCCAAGATGCGCTCCCAGGGAC
>CAYHJH010000386.1:0-1660 GCA_964356605.1 uncultured Anaerolineaceae bacterium | reverse complement strand
CACAGCGTTAACACCGGCGCCCGATTGATCTTGACTTTCTTGGTGGCCATCTAGAACACTCCGGAGTTCTTGCCAGCCTGCAGCCGTGGTGAAGCTAGCTTGCAGCGCGAAGTTCTGCAGGGCGGATCTGCGGGTCGACTTCCTTCGCGATCCGAGTGACCAGGCCCGGAAGATTTTCGATATCCTCCAGTGTAGTGCGGAAATTGACGATGCAGGCCCGGAGCAGGAACCGGCCGTCGATCACCGCGTTGGACAGGTAGGCCTCTCCGCTCTTCTGCAGTTGAGCCAACACTGTTCGGTTAAGCTCGTTGAGATACTCCTCAACTTCCTTCGACCCTGATCTCAGATCGGCTGGCACGTACCGAAAGGTGGTAATGCTGAGGCTGTGAGTGAACGCCTCTAGTTCTGGTTCGGATTGTGCGAGCTCGTACAGCGTTCTTGCCAGGCGAATGTCATCGGAGATCATCCGCTCATACCCTTCGCGCCCCACCTGCCGTAGAGCCAGCCAGACCTTGAGCGCGCGGAAGCCTCGGGAATTCTGAGGTCCGTACTCAAAGTAATTGGTCCCCGCCTGCTCGGCTTCTCCATCAAATGTGTAATAGGGCGGGTGGTAACTGAACGTGTCGCGCAGGACCTTCGGATTACGGACCAGTACACAGCCGGCCTCCAGAGGAGCATAGAGCCACTTGTGAGGGTCTATGGCGACCGAGTCTGCCTCGCTCAGCGCCTTGAGGTCCTCGGAGGCCTCCGGTATCGCGGCCGCTGGAGCCCCATATGCACCATCTACATGAAGCCAGAGGTCATGCTCGCGGCAAATCGCGCTGAGCTCTGGAAGCGGGTCGACCGCACCGGTGCTCACCGTGCCGGCATTGCCAACCACCAAGAAGGGCAAGTCCCCACTATCTATGTCCTCCTGGATCTGCCGCCTGAGCGCCTGGGGGTCGATCCGCCGCTCACTGTCAGCTGGGATCCAGCGGATGGACTTGGTGCCCAAGCCATACTGATCGGCGGCCTTTTGTATCCAAGTGTGAGTTTCGCTGGACACATAGACGCGCAAGTGCCTGGCAGCTTCATTCCGCAGACCTAATTCGCGTACGTTCCACGGAACCTTCGCAGTGCGAGCTGCCAGGAATCCGAGGAAATTCGCCATGTTGCCGCCGCTGACGAACAGCCCGCCACAGCTGGATGGGTAACCGATCAGCTCTGCAATCCAGCGGACGGCCTGGGCCTCGATCTCACTCGCCATGGGTGACAGATCCCAGGCTCCGACGTTTGGATTCACCGCCGAAGCAAGCAGATCGGCCAGAGCGCCAATTGGCGCTGCGGAGGAGGTGATGTATCCCCAGAACCGAGGATGCCCATTGAATAGGGAATGATCGAACAACAAGCGTGCAGTCTCTTCGAGCAAGTCCCTTGGGGCCGCGCCACGCTCGGGGAGGGAGCGATTGCCCAGCCGAGCGCGGATCTCACGAGTGCCCTGGCCAGGATTAACAGGTTTCTCGGGCAGCGAGGCCAGAAAATCCGCAACCAGGTCCACCGTGCGATAGCCCAACTCGCGGAACTCCTCGGGCGCGATCTCGATCGGCGCCGCTCGCCTGGACAACGCTTCCGTATCCACATCCACGTCAATTTTCATATTGGTTCCTCAAGTCTCTGAGTG
>CAYHJH010000385.1:0-1661 GCA_964356605.1 uncultured Anaerolineaceae bacterium | reverse complement strand
GTCTCGGACGCCCCGGAAACGGCGATCGCCTTCACGCTGATCACCTCCGTTCCGTGGGCGCTCTCAATGAAGTCGAAGCCCACGCTGCAACTTCCGCCGGCTTCTGGGATCAGTTTGCGGACGTCGATGGCGAGCGCGGCGTTGCGCTGTGGAGCGAAATCCCCGGCGGACCACTGTTTGAGTTGGACGAGCCTGCATTCGGGCCGCGGGTCGGAGACGCCGAGAGCGGCGGCCTTCTGGCGGAACGCATCGCAGGTCCGCAATAGGACGAACGCCGTGTCCAGCAGCCGCCCCGGGCTCGTCCTCACACCGGATCGAGCGCGCACGCGGGCGTCCCATTCGAGCAGGCGCGCTCGGAGGGTTTCGGCGCACCGGTCGAGCTTGTCGAGCGAGTTGCCGAGATCATTCTTCGTCTTCTCGTCAGCAGCAGGCGTCTTCAGCGCAGCCGACGCCGACCGGATCAGGCCGAACGCCTCCAACCCCGCCAGCGCGCATTCCGACTCACAGACCAAGTCGCGGTTGCCGGACTGCCGCGCGAAATCCAGCGCTTTCTTCGCGGTGTCGAGCATTCTGTCGAACTCGTCCAGCTTCGAGATTCCGGCGGCCTGGAAGCGATGGTCGAACGGCACGTTGCTTCCCAGACCCAAGCTCGGGTCGTAAATCGAGGTCAGGAAAAGCCCCGACTCGGCCAGCGCCCAGCCAGCCTCGCCCGCCAAAGCCGCCCAGCGCGCGAAAGCCTCCGGTTCGGCAATGCCGGTCCGGACCGCATAGGCGCGCGCGAACTCCTCGGGCAAGCGGCCATTCGCGTTCCAGGTCCACTCCGCCATCGCCGCCACGTTGAACTCGTGGTAGCGATTGGACGGCACGGCATAGCCGATCATGCAGTGCAGCTTCTTGGACGCGAACTCGCGCGCGCGGAACTGCAGAAACTGCGGCGCGGTCCACGGGAAGACGGTCCGCCAGGAGTGCGTGATTTGCGGGTAAACCCCCAGCCGCCGTCCGGTCCTGGCATAGTCTTCCAGGAGCGGGTAGATCATCGGGCGTCGCGACGAGTCATAGGTGCGCCCGCCGTCGTAGTAGGTCAGGCCGACCTCGCGGGGGAGCAGCGCGATGATCTTGTCGTTCACGGAGTAGCTGCCCTGTGATGTCAGCAGGTTCAGGCGGAAATCCTTCCGCTGCCGGCGGGCCTTGTCGAACGCCTCCAGCACGCACGCGACCTCCAGCTCATACGGCTCCTTGCCCCGGCAGCTCTCGCAGAAGCAGGGCGCGCGATCCTCCGAGAGCCAGACCAGCACCTCGGAAGTCCCCTCGATCTCCGTCATCTTCTCCAGCCATCCGGCGACCAGTTCGCGGGTCGCCCGGCTGGACATGCAAAGCCCCGGGGAGTAGTCGCTCGGCAGCGGCTTCGAAGGGTCAGGGGTGCTGGCTATCCCGCTCCTGCTTCGTATCGCGCCCTCTCCGGAGATCTGCTCGAGGTGGGCGATGTAGGGGACGATGTTGACTCCTTGCCCGGCAGCCTGGCGGATCAGGTCGGGACTAATCCGCGCGGTCGGGCGGCCCTCGGCGTCGATGCTCACGCTGGCAGCCTGATGAAGCACGTTCAGCTTCCAGCCCGAGGTCCATGCCAGGTCGGAAGCCGTGATGCCACCCCACTGGCCCCT
>CAYHJH010000384.1:0-1666 GCA_964356605.1 uncultured Anaerolineaceae bacterium | reverse complement strand
CGAGCGTGGCCACTAGCCCCCTGACTTCCGCAGCTTGCCCGGCCGCTTCCACCAGGTAGGTCGCCATGGCGCGGGTGCGGGCCTCCTGGCTGTACTGCTGGGCCTCGCCGGACCGCTCTTCCAAATCTGAGAGATAGGCCCGCCACTGGTTTAGTCGCACCGTCAGCTCGGCGGCCGCCTTTCGCTCCCAAGCCACACGCCACTTTCCGCGCGACGTCTCAATCCGCTTTTCCAGTTCTTCAGAGCGACGGCGACTATCCGGGTCAAGCTCACCCTTCACCGCGACCAATGCTGTACGGCTGAGTTCCAGACCGCCGAGAGTTAGGCTGGGGAAGCCGCGTTTTGCGCCAACGGGCCAAAAAACCTCCCGCGAGAGGAGGTAATTTTCCAACTCCTCGAGGGCGGCCTCGAGGAAATCCAGGTGATATTCAGCGTCCCTCAAGGGGACTGCGTGTTGCGCTTGATTGAATCGAGCAAGGAACCCCGAGTGACTGGCTTAATGAGAAAGTCCTTGGCACCCAGGCTCATTCCCATCTCCCGGTCCTCGGGCAGAGACTTGGCAGTCAGAAAGATCACGGGGGGCACATCCTGGAGCTCTTCCTTCAGGGTGCGCAGGACGTCGAAACCAGTCATGTCCGGCATCATGATGTCGAGCAGAACGACATCGAAGCTGTTCTTGCGGATCTTCTCGAGGGATTCCAAACCGTTGCTGGCTACCTGAATCTCGTAGCCTGCTGTCCGCAGCGTGAGGTCGATGAGCTCGAGTGTGTCGCGTTCGTCGTCTACGACGAGGATGTGCAGGGGTTCTGGCATGGGTCCGATTTTGGGCCGAGGGCGGCGGAATTGTACTCTTAGGCCACGGTCTCTGCAACGCAAGGCGGTCCGCTATCCGCCTACCGGGCCTGGCTCGACGGGGAAAGAAAACCGCGCCCTTTGGGGCGCGGCCAACTTAACCTTTCGGGGTCTCCTTAGACCAACAAGTGCACCGGAGCCTCGATGTAGCTCCTGAAGACCTGCAGCCAGCGGGCAGCTTCCGCGCCATCGGTGATCCGGTGGTCGGCCGAAAGCGTCACTTGCAGCCGGGTCCCCGGTACGATCTGACCTTCCCTGACAACCGGTTCCTCGCGGACGCTGCCTACGGCCAGAATGGCGGCCTCCGGGGGGTTGATGATGGCGATGAAATGGTCGACCTGATACATGCCCAGGTTGGATACGGTAAACGTGGATCCATCAATGTCCGACGGCCGCACCCGGCCCGCACGAGCGCGCCCCACGAGCTCGCGCAGCTCGGTTGAGAGTTGGCCCAAAGGCTTGTGGTCGACGTTCTTGGCGACCACGGTGATCAACCCTTCCTCGAGTGCAACCGCCACACCGACGTTGATCTCACCGTGCCGCACGATCTGGTCGCCTTCGAGTGAAGCATTCAGGTTGGGGAATTCCTGCAGCGCCAAGCCGGCCGCCTTGACCAGAAAGTCATTCACCGAAAACTTGGTCTCTTCCGGCAGGCGTGAATTGAGATCCTTGCGAAGCGCGATCACCGGTCCGGCGTCCAGGTCGGCGGTTATGTAGAAGTGCGGTACCTGCTGTTTCGAGGCCGTCATCCGACGGCCGATGGTGCCCCTCAGCTTCGAGACTGGCGACCGCACCGTCTCGGTCATCACCGGAG
>CAYHJH010000383.1:0-1671 GCA_964356605.1 uncultured Anaerolineaceae bacterium | reverse complement strand
TGGACTACCCGGCACAGCAGGCTGCTTTTCACCCACGAATCTTGCTGAGGACCCGGATTTTCGCCTCCTCAGCAGAATCTGTGGGTGAGTTCGCTCTGCGGATCGGGTAGCGCCCCGAGGGTGTGATAGAGGGCAACTTCGGTCGCGCGGTAGGTGCGGAAACCGTACGCCCTTCTGGTGATCACTTTGAGCTTGTTGTTCATACCCTCCACCGCGCCCAGGGCGATGAGCCCTTTGGCCTTGAACCAGTTCAGCAGCAGTAGGCGGTGGGTGCGCAGAGTCTTGGCCACCTTCTTCATTGGCTCGATGCGGGAGCGCATGACCTGGGCGCACCAGTTGTCGAGGAAGGCGACCGCCCAGCCAGGCGAGCGGTAGTCCCAGAAGTGTTGGAAGGTCTCCTTCTGGAGGACCGCACGGACGGTCCGAAGGTTGTGTCGAAGCAGTTCGGCGAACTTGAGCTTCTGCCCCTTCGTGCGGTTCTCTGGCCGCTTGAGGAGCAACCAACGGCAGTGCTTCAGGACGGGCGCCAGCCCCTTGGCCCTCATGGTCTTCGCTTCCTGGGCTCGGACCTCGTCGATGGCCTTGCTCATCTTGGCGGCGATGTGAAACCGGTCGAGGACGTGGATCGCCTGGGCCGCCTTCTTGGCGATGACCCTGAGGTAAGGCTTCCACATGTCGCTGCAGACCCATTTCAGCAGGGCGCTGCGTTCCTTGCCGAACCAACGGAAGAACCGGAGGGTCGTCTTGAGGGTGCGGTCCTGGCCAACCCAGAGGAGGCGTCGGCAGCCGTTGTCTATCTGGTAGACGACAGTGAGGAACTTGTAGGGTTTACGCCAGAAGACCTCGTCGAAGCCGATGGCGGTGATGCCGGTCAAGTCCCGGTGAGCCAGCCCCCATTCGACCGCCTTCTCGACGGACCGGTATACGGTCTCCCAGGACGTCTTGAAGGTGCGGGCAGTCTCCAGCCAGCTCAGCCGCTTGGCCCAAGCTGCGAGGAACCATGCGTACGCAGTGGTGATGTGGCTCTTGCCCTCCGCCCAGGGGACCGCTTCCACGGTGATGCCGCACTTGGGGCAGTCGACTCGGCGCATCGCGTAGAGGAAGAACACCGGGATGGCCCAGAGCGGAACGAACTCAAACATCCGCTCCTCGAGGGTGTCGTAGCCCGGCCCCTTCACCCCGCACCCCGAGCACCTGGCTCGGGTCCGCTCGTCCGGCGTTACCCCGACGTGGAAAGCCAGAGCCCCTTTCTTCCCTTCCACCAGCTTCACCTGCCGGTACACAAAGCCCGGCGACCGATGCACTCGATTCAGGATAGCCTTCAGCCGCATTCCGCTCTGTCCCCCGTTAGTGACAAGCCCTCGTAAGCTCGTCTCTACCGGAGCCAGCAGCGGAATGCTCTCCCCCCTCCTGGCCCGCCGCCCGAACCTCCGAGCGCGGGCACAATTGGGGCTTGCGCGGATCAACCGCCCGGCGGCAACGCCATCGCCACATGCCCGCGTCAGAGCCCGCACGGTGCTGCCCTACGGGTGTCTCAGGCGCTCATGCGCGAACTCGGATCAACCGGACATCCAGGCTCTCTCCGCCGAAAACAACCCACAAATTCAGCCAAGGACCCGGTTGTTTCAGCATCCCACGATGGGTAGTGTGGCGCCGTGCCGAGACCATCAT
>CAYHJH010000382.1:0-1677 GCA_964356605.1 uncultured Anaerolineaceae bacterium | reverse complement strand
CATCGACATAATGCACCCGCGCGCCGTTGATCTCAAGATAATGAGGCGAATACGGGAAGCCAGGCAGATTGTCGAAACGATCGTCGGGGGTTCTTAGGATCGTCGTTCGTTCGTGCATCTCAGCTGTCCTCGCCTGCTATCGAATCGGACCTGCCAGCCGATCCGAAGCCCCCTCAGACCTCGGCGAGCTTGGTCGAGCCGGAAGCCGCCGGCGCCACGGCCGACGCGGCTGTCAGCTCCCGCAGTCGCGGATAGTCGGCATAGTAGCCCCAGTAGCGCCGCGGCAACAAAGCCGCAATCCGACACATGATCTCGTCCGTGTTTGCGCGCAGCGCCCGCGAGCGATCACCCTCTTCAATCGGCGGGAGCTTGAACGGTTGTCCCACCCGCAAGATCAACTCGGGTCGCCGAAAGCGCAGCAAGGAGCGCAGCGCTTGGTCGGTGCCGATAATTCCCATCGGAACCAGTGGAGCGTCTGCGTTGGAAGCCAAGTAGGCGGCGCCGGTCTTGGCCCGCTGCAGCGCCCCGACCCGGCTGCGGGTGCCCTCCGGCGCCATCCCGAAGCAATTCCCGGCCTCCAGCCAATCCACCGCGGCTTGCAGCGCGGCCCGATCCACCTCGCCGCGCCGAATGAAGATTCCGCCGGCGAGAAACACGATAAGCAAGTAGAACGGGTGGTAGCGCCACTTGGAGGCGACCCAGCCGGTGATGTGCGGGCCGCCCAAATACGTGTAAATCAACGGCACGTCCGCGGTGCTCAAATGGTTGACAACCAGGATGTACGGGCAGCCAGGCGGGAGATTCTCCAGGCCCTCGGCCCGGGAATGGCTCAACGATCTGAAAAGCGTGGAGAAGAACCAGTGGAGCATCCGGTGGCGCACGGGACCGTCGATTGTAGACGCAAGATCAGGGTGATACAATGCGCCGCGACCTCGGCAACGAGAGCGGTGAAACACCGCGTTTTAATTCCCTAGTCATGCGAACAAGGATAGTCAGGTTCGTTGCCGGTACGGAGAATGGCTCGTGAGTTCCTCGTCGAAGAATCGAATGGCTCGGACCGTCCATCCCTGGCTAAAGGACCTGCGGGTTGCCTTCGTGCCTGGCGAAACCAGCTTACTGATGGAGGAGGTCGTGGACGGACTGCTCCAGCAGTTCGAGCGGCTTGGACATGATGTTCAGGCTGCGCCCCAGGGACAGACCGACATCGTGCTTACAACGGCTCGCTTCGGCGAGCCGGTCCCTTGGCGCAAGGCGCTGTTCTTTACGGCCCGCAAGCGATTCGACTTAGTCAACAACCCTGCCATCTATACGATGGTCCATGTGGGAACGAAGGAGTATCAGGCGGCGCTGGACCATTTCCAGGCTGCCCTCGAGCGTGATCCCCCGGATCCGGCGGATTTTGCCTTCCCAGGATTAGCCCCGGATTCGTACCGGGTGTTGGTTGAGCAGAGCCGCCGCGGAGGTCCGATCCTGGCGCTCGAACGCCAGGTGCAGGCCCAGGCCAAGAGCATCCGGATCCTGATGATCGTTGGGGATGACCGGCCGCTCTGGGCTCACCACTTCGACTTGGTTGGAGCACATCCGCGGATCGAGATGATCGACGGCGATGGGTTCTATGAGGATCTGGTGCTGCGAATGGTGACGGTGATGAGCACTGAGGAAATCACCGATCACGAG
>CAYHJH010000381.1:0-1678 GCA_964356605.1 uncultured Anaerolineaceae bacterium | reverse complement strand
CTGGCTCCGCCAACGGCCTGGGACTCGCTCGTCTACCATCTCACCGGTCCAAAGCTGTACATCGAGGCAGGGAGGCTGCATCACGACCTGGACCTCCCCTACCTTGGATTCCCGCAAGCAGGGTCGATGCTCTTCCTTTGGGGGATGCTGGTGGCGGGAGATCGGGTTCCCCAGCTCATCCACCTGTTGTTCGTCCCGCTCACTCTCCTGCTGCTCCCCGGCGTCGTCAAGCAAATCGCGCCGGGCCGGAGCTGGCTGGTCGCGGCAATTCTGCTCGGTGTGCCGTCGGCCTACCTGTTGGCCAGCTGGCCATACGTGGAGTGGATGGCGGCCTTCGCAGGACTGGCCAGCTTCGTCGTGTTGACCTCTGGAGAAGGATCGGAGCTCGCCGGCGGCAAGCCAGACCCTGACCTGCTGGTCGGATCGGCCGGGGCGCGGCAAGTTGCTCAGATCGTGCTCGCCGGATTCCTGGCGGCGCTCGCCCTCAACACAAAATACACGGCGATCTGGCTAGTCTTGGGACTTGGGTTGGTGGCGTACCTGCGCCGCCGTTCGCTGGCCGAAGTCGCCATTTTCGTTGCATCGGTTGCTGCCTTCGCATTTCCGTTCCTGCTCAAGAATCTGTTGCTCACCTCGAACCCCTTCTCCCCACTCATTTTCCCGGGCAAGTTCTGGGATGCGCACCGGGCTGAGTTCTACAACCGCCCTGGAACCGGGCTTGAGATTGGCCAGCTGCTGCTTGCGCCTTGGGAGGCAACGGTGTGGGGAATCGAAGGCGGCTACTACGAGGGACACCCATCCTACGCTGCAACCCTGGGCCCGCTCTTGCTGGCGCTCGTACCGCTGGCGCTGCTCGCGCTGCGGTTCGGAAAACAAGTGGGAAACAAGACGCTACTCGCTCTCTTTGTCCTGTGTGTGACCGCATATGTCGGGTGGTTGGGCGAATTGGCTTTCTCGCAACGCCTGGTCCAGACCCGTCTTCTGTTCCCGGTCCTCCCACAGCTAGCTATTCTGGCCGCGGTGGGCTTTGACGGGCTCGGGCTGCTCGGGAGGCGAGGCCGTTCTGCGAGGTTCATCATCGGGGGTCTGATCGGGTTCACTCTTGCAATTACCGCGGTGGAAGCTGCCATTGGATTCGCGGCCGCCTCCCCAACCCGCGTCGTACTCGGCTCTGAGAGGGAAGGAAACTACCTGGAGGCCCGGCTTGGCCAGCATGCGGTGGCCATGAAAACGATCAGCTCACTGCCGGCGGGAAGCCGTGTCCGATTTCTCTGGGAACCGCGCAGCTACTACTGCTCGCCAGCCGTGATCTGCGAGCCCGATGCCATGCTGGACCGATGGTGGCATGAACGGCAGCACGGGTTAGACGCCGCGGCGATTTATTCACGCTGGCGACAGGAGGGGGTTACCCACATTCTTTTCTACCGCCTGGGGGCCGATGTAATTCGGGATGAAGACTTCGATCCCTTCGTCCCTGACGATTGGATGGAACTACAGAGGTTTCTCACGGATCACCTGGATCTAGTGCAGGCTTTCGGGGATGCCTACACTCTCTACCGACTTCCATGATGGCGGGATCGGAAAGCATGTTCCGACCCGTCGGTCCGTTCATCTGAGCTCGAAACAATGCGAACGATCTGGTTGCTGCTGATCGGGTTGGCGATGTCACTCCTGGCGG
>CAYHJH010000380.1:0-1683 GCA_964356605.1 uncultured Anaerolineaceae bacterium | reverse complement strand
TACTCGGCGGGAAGGATCAGTGGCTTGCCATCGAGCGGGTTTGGCATTACGTGGATGCGGATCCCATACACGTCTGCCAACTCCTCGGGGGCCAGAACTTCCTGGGGACTCCCGATCTTGCGCACCCGCCCGTCAGAAAGCAGCGCCACCCGATCCGCGAACCGAGAGACCAGGTTGAGATCATGCAGCGCCAGCAGAACCGCGAGGTTCTCCTCAGCGACCAGCCGGCGTACCAGCTTCAGCACTCGGTCCTGGTGGCGCAAGTCCAGGTGTGCGGTGGGCTCGTCCAGCAACATGACCGGTGCGGCCTGGGCCAGTGCCCGGGCGATCAACAGCCGCTGCTGCTCGCCTCCGGAGAGTTCCCCGACCCGACGGTCCGCCAAGTACTGGGTATCGGTGCGCTCCATGGCCTCCGCCGCTGCCCGGCGATCGAGCTCGCCTTCCGAACCCAGCCATCCCAGGTAGGGCGTGCGGCCGAGCAGCACCACATCTTGCGCTCGGAATGCCGGGGGCAGGTTGCTGGCCTGCGGGACCACCGAGACCAGCCGGGCCCGCTGGGCCGGCGGCAGCTCATGCAGCGCGCGGCCGTTAATCCCCGCCCAACCGCTCAGCGGCCGCAGTGCACCGCTCGCCACCCGGACCAGAGTCGATTTCCCAACCCCGTTCGGCCCAACCACCGCCAGCACCTCGCCGGGCTCCACCCGCAGGCTGACGTCCTGCAGGACGATGAGCTCCGAGTAACCCAGGCTGGCATTTCTCAGCTCGATCACCAGGTCCTCAGCTGACCTTTCGCTCGGGCCAACAGATACAAGAAGAACGGCGCGCCGATCACCGAGGTCACTACCCCCACCGGAAGCTCGCGCGGCGGCATTGCCGAGCGGGCCACAATGTCCGCCAGCAGCAGGAAGCTCGCCCCGCCGAGCGCCGCCAGTGGAACCAGCCGGCGGTAGCTCGGACCCCACAACAACCGGGTCAGATGGGGGACGACCAGCCCCACGAAAGCAATGATCCCGGAGAAAGCCACCGCGGTCGCAGCGGCGAGCGAGGCGGTGATTACGACCACTAGCTTCAGCCGGTCGACGTCCAGCCCGAGCTGGCTGGCCTGCTCGTCTCCGAACTGCAGCACATCCAGCGGCCTCCCCAACAGCACGAGCACCCCCAGCGCGATGGCCAGGTAGGGAAGTGAGGCCAGGACCGGCTCCCAGCCTCCGAGCGAGAAACCGCCTACCATCCAGGTCACCGCCCGATGGAGCTCGGAAGTGGACAGTAAGAGAATCAGGGTGGTCACCGCAGTGGCGAAGGAGCTCACCGCCACGCCTGCCAGGATCAAGGTAGTGACCGGAGTGGTTTTTCCCACGCTCGCCAATCGGTACACGACCCCAACCGTGATCAGTGCGCCGACAAATCCCGCCGCTGGCACTGTCGCCATCCCCAGTAGGTTCGATGGCCAGCGCAGCGCCATGGCCAGCACCGCGCCCAACCCGGCACCCGAGGCGATGCCGATCACGTAGGGGTCGGCCAGCGGATTGCGGAAGAGCGCCTGGAACGCCGCGCCGCTACCGCCCAGCGCCATCCCGGTCAGCGCGGTCAGCGCCAGGTTGGGAAGCCGGATCTCGTAGAGGATCGTCGCGAAGGCGGCCGGCCAGTCGTTTTGAATCTCAAACAACGGCAGGCGGTCCAGCA
>CAYHJH010000379.1:0-1687 GCA_964356605.1 uncultured Anaerolineaceae bacterium | reverse complement strand
AGTGTGGGTGAAAACAGTTGAGCCACCGGCCGCCTTGCGGTGGAATGGGTTGGCTGTCAGGCAACTCACTCCAAGCGAGGAGGGACGATGGCTCAACACAAGACTCTCACGACGCTGCTGGGGTTGCAAGGGTGGGTAGTGGCCCGGGATGGGCTGGCGTATGAGGGAGAGGCGGTGGTCGTGCGCATCCGCCCGGCCACCCCGGGATACAGCTGCCCCGGGTGCCGGCAGGGGCTGCTGTTCGCCTATGACCACACCGAGCGGCAGGTGCGCGACTTCCCCCTCTGGGGCCGGCGCTGCACCTTGCGCTTCGCCCACGCCCGCCTGGACTGCCCGGCCTGTGGCGCGGTCACGGCCCACCTGCCGTGGCTCGACCCGCGGCAGCGGCAGACCCTGCGCTACGAGCGGCGGGTGGCCCGGCTCTGCGAGGTCTTGCCGGTCACGCAGGTCGCCGCGCTCGAGGCGCTGGACAAGGGCACCGTCTACCGGATCGACAAGAAGTGGCTGGCGCTCCGGCTGGCGGCCAAGCTCCCCCGGGAGGTGCAGCACCTGGGCCTCGACGAGATCGCGGTCACGCGGGGGCACCGGTACTTCACGCTCTTCTACGACCTGGAGGCCCGGGAGGTCATCGGCATCGTGAAGGGGCGGAAGCAGCGCCCGGTGAGTGGCTGGCTCCGCCGGTGGGGGAAGCCCCGCTGTCGGGCGGTGACCGCGGTCTGCCTCGACCTCTGGGCGCCCTATCGGGCCAGCCTGCGGATCAACTGTCCCAAGGCCGCCGTGGTCTTCGACAAGTACCATGTCTACCGCTACCTCGCCGACGCCGTGGAGCAGGTGCGGCGGACCGAGCAGAACAAGGCCACGCAAGAGGGGAAGGAACTCTTGAAGGGCTCCCGCTGGCTCTGGCTGAAGAAAGAGTGCCGCCTGAAGCCCGGCGAGCGGGTGACGCTCCAGGAGCTGCGGGACCTCAACGCCCACCTCGCGACCGCGCATACGCTCAAGGAGGACTTCGCCAACTTCTACGCCTGCGCCGACGCCGAGGCCGCCCAGGCCTTCCTCACCGACTGGTGTGCCCGCTGCACCGAGTCGAAGCTCAAGCCCTTCACCGCCCTGGCCAAGCGCCTCACGAAGTGGGCCGACGGCATCTGCGCCTTCTTCACGCACCGCATCACCAACGGGGTGGCCGAAGGGCTCAACAACAAGATCAAGGTGCTTAAGCGCCGGAGCTACGGCTTCCATGACGAGGAGTACTTCATGCTGAAGATCTTCGGCATCGCCGGGGGGCTGCCCTCGGTGGAACACCTCACCCACAGTTTTTGAGAAAGAACCTCAAAAGTAAAGCCGCCGTCAGGGACTCTAAGGGTTATCCCCGAGATCTGACACGCACCTCGATAGACCCTGTACAAGAAAGTCCTATTGTCGCCGCGACGTATCATGCTCTCAACAATCGCCACCCTCCTGCTGGCCTCCCTCCCCTCCGGCGGCCGGGGAATGCCCTTGGCCGCCACTTGACGCTCTCCAGGCGTTTCCTCTGAGGCGTCGAAGACGTAAAGCTCCTCCTCTTGGAACATGTCCGCCGCGCCGCGAATTCGTGCCTCCAACCAGGTCTGGGGGACACCTAGCAGGCAGTGAATTTCACGCTCAATCGCAGCACGGACAAAGCCATCAACATCGCCCAACTGGTACACTG
>CAYHJH010000378.1:0-1688 GCA_964356605.1 uncultured Anaerolineaceae bacterium | reverse complement strand
CGAACGTGCCGGACTACTTCATCAAAGAGGCTCGAACCTATCGCATCTTCGCCGATCATCTCGGCAGTCCGCCGGTCGTCGTCAATGCCGACACCGGCGAAGTGGTCCAGCGCCTCGACGTCGGCGCGTTCGGGGAGGTGGCGCAGGATATAAGTCCCGGGTTCCAGCCGTTCGGCTTCGCCGGCGGGTTGTATGATCCCGACACGCGGCTGGTGCGGTTTGGTGTACGGGACTACGACGCGGAGATTGGGCGGTGGACCGCGAAGGATCCGGTCCTGTTCGAGGCCGGGCTCACGAATCTCTACTCATATCCCCTGGCCGACGCGGTCAACTGGTTGGATCCCGACGGCCGGGTGGCGTTGCCACTCGCGGCCATTCTGGCCGGCGGTGCTGCCGGTGCCGCGATCGGGCTAGGATGGTACGCAGTAACCAGCGAAGATCTCTCGGGGTGGCGTGCAATCGGAGCTATGGCGGGTGGGTTCATTGCCGGGGCTCTGGGAACCGTCTCCGCTCCGCTGGGCGGCGGGGTGGCCGGAGCCGCAGCCATCAACGCCTTTGCAGGAGCTGGAGCAGCGCTTGCGCAGGCTGGCCTCGATCCCTGTTCGGATGTCTCGGCGGACTACCTCCTAGCGTCGGCTGCCGCTGGGGTGTTTGGTGGTGCGCTAGGGAACAAGCTGTTTCCCTTGCGCGGCGCGAAGACTCTTGGCCAGAAAGGATGGCCGAGGAAGCCATCCGCATTCGTGCCGCCGGCCTTGGGTGGAAACATGGGCCCTAATGGGAAAGCCGTGCTCAGCGGGGCCACCGTCTCAACGACCGTCGGAGCTGTTGGTCCTTACTATGTCACCAAACAGTAGGCGCGCGGTTGAGTTCTTCGTGTTCAGCCTGAGCGGTACGGTCATGCTGGTCGTCCTGGGAATGCTCTGGCATCAGGAGCGTATCAGCCCGACCGGGGCGACCGGAGTCTTCGTGGGACTCTTCGGCGGCTTCCTGTTGGTGCTGTGCGAAACACAGAGTCGCCGGCGTCCGCGTTGGTCCGTGCTTTTGCATGGGACGGCGATTGTCTTGAGTCCGCTTGGATGCCTCCTGCTGCTCCCGTTTTCGGGCCACTTCGCGGGCGGCTACATTCTAGGCTTGAGCGTCATGGCAGCACTGGGATGGGCCATTTGGGAGTCTACGGGATTCCCTGACGATGCCGAGCGGTCGGGAGATCGCTGAGGTTGGGTCTGCAGGACAGACAGCGCTACACCTTGATTCAGGAGCCAATCGGGGAGCTCTATCAGGGGCTCATCGACCAGGCATGCGGGATCTGCGAGATCGTTCTGCTGGTGGTTCAGCCTTCATTAGGGTTGCAGAGTCGGGCGGAGGCGCTCCTCGGCTCTTTGCAGCCGTTCTTGCTCGACCGGCGACAGACGGCCGCGTGGCCGGGAACGAGGCTCATCAATGAAACCGCCTGGGTGAGTCGCTTCCGGCTGACGCCGGAATGCGCACTGCTGCTTAAGAGCGCGACGGTGAGGTTATACGACTGGCAGCAGCCAGAGCTGCCCGAAGATCTGGCTCTTCTGCGGGGCGATGGGACCACGTGGCTCGCCAGCATTGCCCACGAGGGCGATGGTTTCCTGGAACTCTCGCCCGACGAGCTTCAAGCTCTCCGGGCGGCTCTGCCGCAACTCACGTTGAGGGCCGATTAG
>CAYHJH010000377.1:0-1703 GCA_964356605.1 uncultured Anaerolineaceae bacterium | reverse complement strand
GGGCGGTGAGCCGTTCGACTTTGCTCACGGCCGTGAGCGGACCGAACGGCAACGCCGAACCGCTCGGACATCGCTGGGCTCGGCCGATGCGTCAAGCCTTCCTCGATTCTGACAATGGGCGCGGTGGGCTCGGGGAAGGTCCCTTCGACCGTCCGCAGTCGGGAGGTGGCCGGTTTGCGGACACCCGCGGTGAGCCGCTTCACCATCACGGCCTGATCCACCTCCGGCTCGAACCACAGCCGCTCGAGCGGCCGGCCCATCCAGCTCTGGTAGGAACGGACGCACACATAGACCGGCCGATCGGCCGGGGTTTGGAGAAGGAACTCGGCCATCAGCCGGTAGAAGTCCTCCGCGGCAGGATGGAAGTAGGGCTGCACCCAGGTCCCAAGCGAACCGCGCTCAATGTCCAGGTACCCTAGCAGTTCAGCCTCGCGCCAGTGAACCAGGTTGTGGCCGGCGCGAGACGGTGCTGGTTCGACTTGTTGAACCAAGCCTGGGACGATGTTGAGGTACAGGCCCTGGGCGGCGACCCGGTCGGAGGAGCTCTCGGGCTGCCAATTGCCGCCACTGAAAGACGGCAATTCCTCCCGACCGTCGTTCAGGCGCCAGATTCGCTGTCGGGCGTAGACTGCAAAGCCGGCCTGACGCATCGCCTCAAAGGCGGGGCTGTGCTCGTCGACATCGGCCACCAAATTGTAGGCGCCGTGCGCTCCTGCCGCAAAGGCCAGCGACTCGACCAGCTCCATTCCGCTGTCGTGGCCGAGCGCTTCGGCAGGACCCAGAAACGTCATGCGGGCATTGGGCGACTCGCTGCGGTGAATGCACTGGCCGACCGCGTCAAGTTCCCCATCGCGCGACACCAGCGTGATGGCAGATTTTCCCGGGATAAAGACGTCCAGCAGGGCGTTTTGAAGGGCGTTGGCGCCGCGGGTAAAGGCCAGCTGGGAGTCGGGACACAAGCCGCGGTCGCGCACGCGATGCAGCAAGGACAGGTCGCGCCAGTCGAATTCTCGAATCATATGGTCGTTTGAGCTATGCGCGGCCCGCCTCAAGAGCGGGCGCGGGGATTCTACCATGCAGAGGTTTTTCGGGCGTTCTCTCGCCATCGCAGGCTCGGTGAAGGGTGCATTACACACGCGCCAAGGGGAGAAGAGAGGGCACGCGGTACAATCAATCGGATTGCTCCGCGGAGGAGGTGGCGATGAACGCTCGACGCGTGTCGCTTAGTGCGGTGAGCATCGCGCTGGTCACAATAATGGTGTATGCCATTCGCGTCCCGGTGCCTGCTACCGGCGGGTTCTGGCACACCGGGGTGATCGCCGAGACCTTCCTCGCTACGGCCTTCGGGCCGGCGATTGGGGCAGTCGCCTCTGGTGTGGGAGCCGCAATCGCCGATCTGATCGCCGGCTACGGCCAATTCGCGCCGCTGACTCTGATCGCTCACGGGAGCACCGGTTTGCTCGTCGGCCTGCTCGCCTGGCGCAAAGGCTGGCCGGGGATGATCCTGGGCTGGGTCATCGGCGGGCTGGCCCAGGTGGCGGTGTACTTTGTGGGCGAGGCCACGGTGTACGGTATGGGTGTCGCCGGCGCTACAGCCGAGTTATTCGGTAACTTGGTGCAGGTCGGACTCGGTTTCTTGGGTCTGATTCTCTTCCGGATCGTCCGGCAGGCTTATCCTCAGATCGAACAGTTGGCGTCCGCGG
>CAYHJH010000376.1:0-1712 GCA_964356605.1 uncultured Anaerolineaceae bacterium | reverse complement strand
GCTATCTCGCCTGGGGGATGCTCTTCGGGCTGGCCTATGCCCAATCCCCGCTCTACACCTCCAATCAGAACCAATATTTCCTCCACGGCCTGGCCCAGGCCGGGGTCGGATACTTGGCCGAGGACTGGCTCGCCAGCACGGCCGATCCAACCCCCGTGTTCAGCGGGCTGGTGGCGGTCACCGCCCGCTTTCTCCATCCGATCGTTTTCTACCTGTATTTCCTGCTGCTCGCCGCGGTCTACTATCACAGCCTGCGCCAGATTGCAGCTCAGTTTTTCAACTTGCAGCACTCCTCACTCGCCGGCGGTGTGTTCGCCGCGTTGCTGTTCGCCGCGCATTCAGCCGCCCTGCGGTTCACGCTCGGCCGCGGGATTGGCGGAGTCTGGGAGTATGCCTTCGACGGAGGAGTTGCCGGCCAGCGCCTGCTCGGGGACGTGCTGCAGCCAAGTGCCTTCGGCGCCCTCTTGCTCTTGTCCGTTCAGCAGCACCTGGAAGGCCGCAGCAGCCGGGCGCTGTTGGCGGCAGCGTTGGCCGCCTCGGTCCACCCCACCTACCTGCTGAGCGCCGCGGTTCTAACCGCGGCCTATGCCGTCGATGCCGTCCGCGCCAAGCGGAGGCTCAGTCCGGCCCTGCAGACCGCAGGCCTGGCGCTGCTGCTAGTCATGCCCATTCTGATCTACGTCGGACGGAGCTTTCTTCCCAGCTCCTCCGAGGCGCAGCGGATTCTAGTCAGCTTCCGGCTCCCTGCCCACGCGATCCCGGCCGAATGGCTCGACGGCACGGTGGTCGCAAAGTTGGCATGGATCGGTCTGGCGATCTACCTGGCGCGCTCGACGCGGCTGGCCAGCGTGATGGCGGTGTCGCTCGGGATCGGCGTCGGCCTTACCGTGCTGCAGGTCGGGCTGAACAGCGACGCGCTCGCCCTGGCCTTCCCCTGGAGGATTTCAACGATACTGGTCCCCCTGGCGACCGCGGTAGTTGCCGGTGCGGCTGCCGGCCGGATCTCCTCCCGCGCCCGATGCAGCGTGTTACGGGTGCTGGTCGGACTGGTGATCGGGCTCTCGGTAGTGAGCGGCGCAGCCGGGAGCGGGCTCCGGGCACTCCAGCGTCGCGCGGCGCCGGAGCGTGGCGTCCTGGAGTTCGTGAAAACCGCAAAGACACCTGGTCAGGTCTACTTGATCCCACCCAAGCTGCAGGACTTCCGCCTGGCCACTGGGGCACCGATCGTGGCGGACTTCAAGTCCATTCCTTATCGGGGCGATGAGGTGCTGGAATGGTACGCGCGAGTTCGCCTGCTCGGATTCTTTTACCGGGATCAGGTCGCCGAAATTGACTGCGGGTTGTTAGCCGAGTTCGCGATCGAATACGGCGTTACGCATGTGGTTCTGGAGCCCGATCAGCGCGGGCTTGCCTGCGCAGGCCTGACTCAGCTGTACGATGACGGCCAGTATGCAGTGTTCGAACTGGACCTCCAGAGATAGAGGTCAGTGTGCCCGAGCTGCCCGAATTGGAAGTCGTCCGAGATGTCTTACAGCGCCGCATCGGCGGCAGGCAGATCACCGAGGTCACCTTGGCGCCCAAGGGCACTCCCATCGTAGCGCGGGAACAGTTCCTGGCCGGCATTGGTAACGCGTATGCCGATGAGATCCTGTGGCAGGCCCGGTGTGCTTGACTTCCCGTCCTACTGAGGGTATACCTTCCATAAGTTTAGG
>CAYHJH010000375.1:0-1719 GCA_964356605.1 uncultured Anaerolineaceae bacterium | reverse complement strand
CTCGCGACCTCGGATCGTCTCAACTCCGCTGGGAAATTCGGCGCATTTTCAGCGGGGAGAGGCTGTGACAGTATCTACTTCGAGAGGTGAGCCGATGCTTCGAGTGTTGACTTGGGTTGCAGTTTTGTCTGCACTGCTCCTAGCCGCAGGATGCGCGCCGAATGACACCGGCGTTCTGGAAGGTCAAGTGACCATTCTGCGATTCGTTCCGGACGGGCAGCAGCAGCCAACTCCCACGCCGGATGAATTCGGGGCCAGGCAGATCGTGATCAAGTCCAGCAATGGGCTGGTCGAGGTTGGCCGAGCAAACCTCGATCCTGCCGGCAACTACTTGATGGTGCTGCTCGCCGGGCTGTACGTCGTCGATATCAACTATGCCGGCGGGGACCGAGCGGAGGGGTTGCCGAAGACAATTCAGGTGACCGCGGGCGAGGTCACCCGCCTGGATGTGGTTATCGACACAGGGACCAGATAGTTGAGGCTAGCTCGAGTGGCGCGAGCCTAGTCGGCTGTCGCAGGGCACACGGCTCTCCGCCCGAAGGTCCACCACGCGCTAAGCACCACCGCCGGGACCATCAGAAATCCACTCAGCAGGCTCACCACCCCATAACCCTGAGCGCCGTAGACCACGCCGCTTCCGAGGCTGGCGATCCCCGAGGCCAACCCGATCAGCAGGTCGTTCGCTCCCTGTGTGCGGGAGCGCTCAGTGCGTGAGAGCTGGTCGGAGAGCAGCGCCGAGCCGGCGACGAACGATAGGCTCCATCCCAACCCCAGCAGGAACAATCCCACGACCAGCACCGCGGTCTGGTGCGAGGCCGGCGCGACGATCAGCGACAGCAGGGTGATCAGGGCACCGGAGATCATCACCGGTCCCCGTCCGACACGATCGGCCATCCGGCCGGCGAGCGGTGCGAATGCGAACATCCCCAGCGTATGGGCGGCGAATACGACCGAGATGCCGCTGAGGGCTTGCCCATGGTCGTGCATGTACAGCGAGGTGATTCCCATCAGCATGGTCATCACGGTCGTGGCAATCACGACTGTCATGATGGCCACCACGACGCCAGGGATGCGCAGCAGCGTACTCAAGCTGCGTGCGCTGCCCTCCGTGGCAGGATCGCTGACGTTCTCCTCAATCCTGCGGCTGAGCTCGAGCGGCTCGGGGCGCAGGCCGGCGTAAGCAACCAGAACGGCGAGCGCGGCGAGCGGGATCGCGATTGCGACCGGCCCTGTCAGTTCGCCCAGGCCCAGCGCCATCCCGGCCCGGCTGCTGGGGCCGACCAGCAACGGGCCTCCTATGGCGCCCAGTGTGCCGCCCCACACGACGATCGAGATCGCCCGGCCGCGCGCGTCTGGCTGGCTGACCTCGGCCGCGGTAAACCGCGAGAGCTGCGATCCGGCTCGGGCCGCGCCCACAGCCAGAATCCCGAGCCCGAGCAGCCAGATCGAGCGCAGCTCGACCGCCGCAGCAGCGGCGACCGTGCCCAGCAGGCCGGCCGATAGCGCCAGCGTCAGGCCGATCCGGCGCCCGGTGCGATCCCAGGTTGCGCCCCACAGGAACGAGGCCCCGGCGACTGCGAGTTGCAGGACCGCTGCCGGCGCGCCGGCCCAGGAGGGGTTGCCGGTGAGGTCCGCCGCCACGATCGACATCACGGTGGACATCGCGATCACCGCCGCCAGGACCAGGCCCTGAATGGCGAACAAGGACCCGACGATGCG
>CAYHJH010000374.1:0-1720 GCA_964356605.1 uncultured Anaerolineaceae bacterium | reverse complement strand
TTGACGCGAGGATATACATCACATTATACACACATTCCGTGGGCATGCGGGAATAGTGCACGCCCCCATCACAACTCTCACACTTCGTCCCGTCAGCTTTGGCAACTTCGTCGCCACTTGCGGCAACTTCGTGGCCGCTTGACCAAGACTCCCTCCTTCTCTGAGAGAATTGGATCAAACGAAGGCCAGGAGAAGCTTGCTGGCGATTAGGGCGTTTCTAGCAGGATGGCTGCCTGGCGCGGAGAGCCCCTCGGCTTCGCTCGGGATGCTGCGCGAGGGGTAGGGGGTGAGGGGGTGACGGCACGTTTTTCAGCAAGCTCCTGAAGGCCCGGGGCGGATGCTGTCGGTATGTAGCGGATCGGTAGCTCAAGATGGAGCACCCGGGTAGTCGGTCGAGAATACTCTCCAATGACAAGATCATTCGGTTGTGAGATTGCTCGTTCTGATCACTGACCCCCGCGAGAACCGGGGGCAGGCCACCGGCCGCTGGCAACGGACGGCCGTCAGCTATCCGCCATCAGCCTGCGGCGCCGCCCTTTGTGGGCAGCGATCGCCTTGGTTAGTGGTCTCCTAGGGCGGACGAACTCTCGGGACGGAGGACCGATATCGACTCCTCAGCGCGAGAGAGCTGAACCAGCCGCTCTGCAATCCTCAGCGAGGCGTTCGGCCAGGCCAGTTTGGTCGCGTTGGCAGACATTCGATTCAATCTGCCCGCATCGCTGACCCATTCGCCGACTGTCCGCGCGATCTCAGCCGGATCCTTCAGGTAAATGCCCGCCTCATGATCTGCCACGTACTGGGCATTCCCCGATTCTTGGCCCGGGATGTAGCTCGATACGATGACGGGCAGGCCTACCGTGAACGCCTCCGCCAACGTTCCCGGGCCCGCTTTCGTCACGAGCAGATCACTGGCACCCATCAATTCGGGCATGTTGTCGGCGAAGCCATAAACCTTAGCTGGGACTTCCCACTCCGTTGAGCGAAGCCTCTGCTCCAAGGTGCGGTTTCGTCCTGCGACCACGATCAATTGGACGGCCGGCACACGGCTGGAAATCGCGCGCGCGGTTTCATAGACCGGCCCCATCCCATTGCCACCGCTGATGATCAGCACGCACGGGCGATGCGGGTCCAGCCCCAGTTCTCGCCGCACATCCTCCTTCTTACCCATCCGCTCTGCAAACCGATAGTCCACCGGTTGACCCAATACTTCGACCCGCTCCGGCACTACGCCGTAGCGCACGGCGTAATCTCGAGCTCGCTCCGTGGGAACAATACAGTAGTCGACACCCGGGTTGATCCAGTTGCGATGAATGCTGACCATATCCGTCACGACCGTCACGAACGGTATCCTGCTCGACAGAGTCTTGCGCAGCAACCTCTCGGGGAAGTGGTTGAGAAACGCATGCACCGAAACCACGAGATCCGGCCTCTCGGATTGGTAGATCCGGAGGAGGGTTCGACCAGCCAGGAGCCGACATAGCCAGGCCACGACCTCCGGCCTGAGGAGGGACCTCTCCCTGTGCCAGAGCAGGCGAAATAACCACAGGCCGTCCCCTACGAGCCACTCGTATGCCTCTTGCGATTTTCGCAGCGGCCCAGATTTAACTTCCTTCGATAGATCGACAATCCGCGTCTCGACCACGCCTCGGTACCGGTGGTCCAGCGCCGCCTCGATTGCGCGGGCCGCAGTCAGGTGACCGCCGCCAGCGTCGATCAACAG
>CAYHJH010000373.1:0-1730 GCA_964356605.1 uncultured Anaerolineaceae bacterium | reverse complement strand
GTGCGGCTCGGCTTGGGCCAGACTTACCCCGCCATCGCCCGCTCGAAATTCCAGCTCAACCTAGCCATTCGGGTGGTCCAAAGTCGCCTGGCCCGTCGTATGCTTGCCGCGACTCAGGAGGATGGAATGCCAACGGTGATCCAGAACATGTCAAACGAATTGGCGGGCGTGGTGGAGACGGCCGGGTCGGCCGTGGTACGGGTCGAAGGCCGCCGCAGGCTGTCGGCCTCCGGCATTGTCTGGTCAAAGGACGGGGTGATTGTCACCGCCCATCACGTGCTCGAGAGAGACGATGGACTGATCCTCGGCTTCGGTGGAGAGGAGAAGGTCGCCGCCGAATTGGTGGGCAGGGATCCCGGAACCGACCTGGCGGTGCTTCGGTCGGATCAGAAAGGGATGAAGCCGGGGGACTGGATCGATGCTGATTCTGTTCGAGTCGGGCACCTGGTGCTGGCGCTCGGCCGGCCCGGCCGGACCGTGCAGGCCACCCTCGGGATCGTGAGCGCTCTTGGTACGAGCTGGAGGACGGCCGCGGGCGGGATGGTCGACCGCTACCTGCAGACGGACGTGGTGATGTATCCCGGCTTTTCAGGGGGCCCACTGGTCAACGTCGAGGGAAAGGTCTTGGGACTGAACACCTCGGCGCTGCGTGGGGTGAGCCTGGCGATTCCGACGTCGACCGTCCGGAGGGTCGTGGATGCGATCCTGGCGCACGGAAAGGTCAGGCGAGGCTATCTGGGAGTGGGCGTCCAGCCGGTGCGGCTTCCGCAGGCGCTGGCGAAGGAGCTTGGCCAGGAGACCGGGCTGATTTTGGTTTCGGTCGAGCCGGGGAGTCCCGCAGACAAGGGCGGCCTCATGCTCGGGGATTCGCTGCTCTCAGTCGATGGGGCGCCGGTTCGACAGTTGGACGAACTGCTCGATCTGCTCTCGCACGAATTCGTCGATCGGGAGGTTGTGCTCCGCATCTTGCGGGCGGGAGGCGTACTCGAGCAGAAGGTGAGGATCGGAGAGCGCGAGTGAGTCAAGTCCTGCTGGAAGTCAACGCTGGATTGGCAGCGCTCGCCGAGGCCGTACACAAAAGCCTGGTCCAGATTGAGAACGGCCGCCGCGGTGCCGGCGCGGGCACAATCTGGCATTCGGAGGGTCTGGTCCTGACCAACTCCCACGTTGTCGCCAGAGATGGAGTCCGGGTCGTGCTGCACGACGGAAGGCGGATCCCGGCCCGGTTGCTGGCCCGGGATCGCGAGCTCGACCTGGCGGCGCTCCGGTTGGAGAGCTCAGATCTCCCGACGATCGAGCTGGGCGATTCGCGGGCGCTGCGGCCCGGCGATTGGGTGATGGCCTTCGGCCATCCGTGGGGGGTGGACGGAGCGGCGACGGCCGGAGTCGTGATCGGTAAGGGCGAAAACCTCCCCGAGCGACCGGACTTCGGCCGCGACTGGCTGGCGGTTGGGCTGCATTACCGGCCGGGGCACTCGGGCGGGCCGTTGGTGGACTCGGCCGGGCGGCTGGTTGGCATCAACACCGTGATGCTCGGCCCCGATGTCGGGCTGGCCGTGCCAGTCCACGAGGTGAAGGCCTTTCTAAAGCGAGCGATCCAAGAACTGTAGGCGTTTCAAGCCGGCACAAGACCAGGCCCCCGCACGCTCTGCTGATATAGCGCATTCTGTCAAGAACGATGCCAAGTGGAAATTCAAACCGATGAAGTGAACCACAACCACCCGACCTAC
>CAYHJH010000372.1:0-1735 GCA_964356605.1 uncultured Anaerolineaceae bacterium | reverse complement strand
GCACCCGCCCGACCGGCGGCCCTCCGGAGGCTCGCGAGCACGCCTGCTGAGGAACGCGTTGGTTCGAGTGGTGGCACTGCCACTATCGGGAGACGCGCTGCCAGCGGGATTCCCTCGCCCAAGATCAGCAGCAAGTCGGCGCCCAACTCAGCCGCCGCACGCGGCAGTGTGGCCTGATCGTACCGGAGCCGTTGCCAGCCATGCCTGCTTGCCGGGAGCGCCTGAGTTCGAACTTCAAGTGGAAGTTCAGGAAGCTCCCCTTGCGGATACAAGAGAGAGACTCTGGCCTCCGGGCCGGCAAGCCCGGCGGCCCACTCGATAAGATGCTGGCCGGCTGGGGAAGACGGACTCTCGACAAGCGGGCGGCCGTCGACTGCGATGTGGATCAGATCTTGAACTCGCCGGAGTCGTAGATCAGCTCGCCATCGGCCAGCAGCTGACCACCCTGCCGCATGTCGCAGATCATGTCCATATGAATGGCGCTCTTGTTTAGCGAGCCCATCTCAGGATAGCCTGCGCCGATGGCCATGTGGATCGTTCCGCCGATCTTTTCGTCGAACAGAATGTTCTTGATGAAGCGATTGATCTGCTTGTTGGTTCCGATCGCCCACTCGCCCAGGTAACGGGCGCCCGGATCGGTATCCAGCAGCGCCAGCAGAGAGGCCTCGCCCTTAGCCGCCTTGGCATCCACAACTTTGCCTCTATCGAATCTGAGCTCCACGCCCTCCATCTCACGCCCCTGGGCGACGGCGGGATAAGTGAACCGAACCCATCCGTTCACCGAATCTTCCACTGGCCCGGTGAAGATCTCCCCGTCTGGCATGTTTTTCTTACCGTCGGCGTTCTCAAACTTGCGCCCCTCGATCGAGAAGGACATGTCGACGTTCGGGCCCACCGCGCGCACTTCTTGCTTGCCTTCGAACCACTCCACCAGCCGCTGCTGTTCATTGTGAATCTCTTGCCATTCCTTGACCGGGTCGTCCCGGTCTGCGAAGGTGGTGGCGTACACGTAGTTCTCGAACTCCTCGAGGCTCATCTCCGCGTCCTGGGCGTAGGCCTCGGTCGGATACAGCGTGCTTACCCACAATAGCTCGCGAGAAGCGCTTCTGCTCATGAAGGTTTCCATCACCTCGGTGTAGGCCTTGGCCTGGATGCTTTGCCGGGCGGGTTCCACCTGAGAGAGCTCACGTGTGTTGGACTGAGCTCTGACTGCAATTCGGGCATCGAACTCCGCGTTGATCATCTCAGAGACCTTCGAGACATGTTTGAGCTGATTCTCGTTCGCCTCGCTCAAGAAGAGTTGGTCAAAGCCATCCAGGCTGACAAAGAGATACGGATGGCCTCCGGCGCGAAGCGTCTCCCGATAGATCTCCCGTAGCAACGGCTTCGCCGGGGGCATCCCACTGATTGAGACCAGATCGCCGGGCTGCACCTCGCAGCAATAGTTGACCAGCACTCTCGCGAGACTTACGACTCTAGGATCGGCCATTTTCGCTCCGACAAGAGAGGATACCGCCTGATTATATTGCGCAGATGAAGTCTGCTGGAGGCGGGGGGATACCAGTCCGGAGGTTGAGAATTCCTGAAGAAAGGACACGGAGCGGGTACCAGACCGCCCCGAGCGTTCCGGCCTACATGAACACGTGAAACCGACGTGCGCTACCAGCCGGTTTCGAGCACACAACTTCCTGAGTTGGTCTCAAAATCGAGCCCCAACTCATAGCTGCCAGGCTGG
>CAYHJH010000371.1:0-1735 GCA_964356605.1 uncultured Anaerolineaceae bacterium | reverse complement strand
CGTTATGCCGCTCCCGGGAATCTCAGGAGACGGTCGAATCAGAAAGCCGCTATTAGAGATGAACACTCTGGCATACGTATCAGCTTTCTCGCTCTTCCTAGCGTGGTTCACCGCTCCCGCTGCAGCTCAGAGACCACCGATCCTCAGCTCTGAGGTTCGCGAGTTCGTGGCAGTCGACGCGCCCGTGGTTGCCCTCACCAGCGTGCGAGTCATCGATGGAACTGGAGCGCTGCCGCGGGAGGATCAGACCATCCTGATCCGCGACCGGCTGATCGTATCCGTCGGATCAGCCGACCGAGTCCCTGTCCCTGAGGGCGCCCAGGTACTCAAGCTCGCCGCACATACCGTGTTCCCTGGGATCGTGGGCATGCACAACCACCTCGGGTTTGGCTACGACTTCAACCCTCGGCAGGATGCGAGACTCTACCTCGGCGCGGGCGTAACGACTATTCGGACGGCGGGAACCTACGAGCCCTATCGTGAGATCAACCTGAAGCGCGAGATTGACGAGGGCCGCTCTCTCGGGCCGAGGATCCATCTGACAGGTCCGTACCTGACCGGCCGGGAAGCTCCCAACCTGCGGATGGCCCAGATCTCGAATCCGGAGGACGGGCGTCGGTTTGTGAACCACTGGGCCGACGAAGGCGTGAGTTGGATCAAGGTTTATACACGCATCCGGCGGCAGGATCTGGCCGCGGTGATCGACCAGGCCCACGCGCGCGGGCTGAGGGTCACAGGGCACCTCTGCGCCGTTACGGCGCGGGAGGCTGCGGAGCTGGGCATCGACAACATCGAGCACGGACCCACGAGCACCGACTTCGATCCCCAGAAGCCCCCGGACGTGTGCCCCCAAGGCAACTATGCCGTCGATCCAGCGAGTGAGCCCGTCGTAGCCACGATTCGCGCACTCGTCGCGAACAACGTCGCGATGACCGCGACCTTGGCCGAGGCGGAAGCTTACGAACCGCGCCGTCCTGCCGCTGACACGCGTGTCTTCGACTTTATGAGCCCAGGTACGCTCTCGGCCTACCGTGACTTCCGTGCGCACTTCGACAGTGCCCCGGAGCTGGGATACCTCGCGCGAGCCAAGGCGGTTTTCCGCGCGTTCGTCGGGGCTCGCGGACTCCTCGTCGCTGGCATCGATCCGGTGCTGCCCGGTGTCCTTGCTGGTTTTGCTGACCAGCGCAACTACGAGCTTCTCGTCGAGGCGGGCTTTGCCGCCGAGCAAGCCCTCCAGATCATGACCGCCAACGGTGCCAAGCTGCTCGGCGTCGACTCCGTCGTCGGAACGCTCGAACCCGGCAAGATCGCAGATCTGGTTGTCATCAAAGGCGACCCTGCCACCGACCCAACGGCAATAAGGGAAGTGGTATTCGTCTTCAAGGACGGGATCGGGTACGATTCCCCCAGGCTGATCGAATCCGTGCGCCGAGAACTACGCAGGCAGGAGTGAAAACCCTTCGCTCTGTGCCATGCGAATTGGCTGCGACGCCGCTGCATAACCACGCGTTGCAGCGTGGACTGCACGGCCCCAATGGGAATTGCAGCAGCCGGATCCCCGCTTTAGGTTAGGGGCCCTCGGTGTGCCTCGGTGTGTGTCTGGCCTTGACACCCACCCCATGGAACCCGCAGAATACCCACTGCGCCTGGGTGGAGACGCGATGCGCCTCGCGCGGAGCCGGATGGCTCTGCCCCAGACGCTTTTTTTCTGCCCTTCTCGGCCCGCAGCGCGCGC
>CAYHJH010000370.1:0-1745 GCA_964356605.1 uncultured Anaerolineaceae bacterium | reverse complement strand
CGGTGCCGAGATAGCTCAGTTGGTAGAGCACGCGACTGAAAATCGCGGTGTCGCCGGTTCGATTCCGGCTCTCGGCACCTTGATCTGACCTCAACACCTCGACGGGGTGTTTTCATTTCATGGTGGAACCATTTGGGCCGCGGCCCTCTCGAAATTTCTCCCTCAAGCGGTTGATGGGTTCGAGCTCCCCAGCCTTCGGCTCATGAAACCAGTGTTCCCAGCCGTTGCACGGACTTCCTCCTGCAAGATGCCGGCCGGCTTGATGGATTGAGCCCACGAACCCATTGATCCGAAGCCGGCCGTCCGGCTGCACTCGTGCCGCCCGCCCGCGGTCCGCCTGAAAGTACAGCGGCTGGCCTGGTTGCAGCAGCCCGGCCTGGACCAGTCTTAAGAAGGGAACGCGCGGCGGGCGTTGCTGCCGATCAGCGAAGCTCTGCGGCTCAGGGCGCACGGCCGCGACCCGCCTGCGAGCGATCTCAACATATTGGCGCTCGCGCTCGATTCCAATCCAGTGACGTCCCATCCGTTTCGCCACCGCACCCGTCGTTCCGGTGCCGAAGAACGGATCCAGGACGATATCCCCTGGTTCGGATGAGGAGAGCAGCACTCGCTCCAACAGAGCCTCGGGCTTTTGGGTGGCATGGGCCTTCTTGCCGTTGAGCTTAATGCGCTCGCTGCCGGTGCACAGCGGCAGCGCCCAGTCGCTGCGCATCTGCTTCCCGCCGTTGAGCGCCTTCATGGCGTGGTGGTTGAACGTGTACCTGGAACGCTTCGACTTGCTTGCCCAGATCAGCGTCTCCTGTGCGTTGGTGAAGCGCACGCCGCGGAAATTGGGCATCGGGTTGGTCTTGATCCAGAGCACATCGTTGAGGATCCAGAATCCCAGGTCTTGAAGAATGGCGCCGACCCGATAGATATTGTGGTAGGTTCCAATGACCCACAGGCTCCCGTCGTCCTTGAGCAGCCTGCGGCAGGCGGAGAGCCAGGCCCGCGTGAAGTCGTCATACTGCTCGAATCCCTCGAAGCGATCCCACTGCTCCGTGACGCCATCCACGCGCGTCATGTTGGGCCGCCAGAGCTCCTTGGAGAGCTGTAAGTTGTACGGTGGATCGGCGAAGATCAGGTCGATCGATTCCGCGGGCAGGCGCTGCATCAGCTCAATGCAGTCGCCCTGCAGAACGCGGTTCAGCGGCAGTTTTTGAGTCGTCATCACGCCCTTCCCTACATGGTCGTGACCATACATGGCCGTGGCCATGGCCAAGCATCGCGCGCAGTCAGTGGGAGCGCGCGCCCGGCGGAGTTTGGATTCGGATCAGCTCACACGATCCGCGTTAGATGGACCTCCTGATTCGTACGCATGGCGCCTGCACAATGGCAGTCATGTTCGCTGCGGCAGTGGGCATCGAAGACCTGCGCGGACACGCGGCTCCCGAGTCTCGTATTTCATTATCCCAGCCTGGTTCGGCTATGCGCAGGTCCATCCTCAGCTAGCCCGATGGCTCAGGGCACTCTCCGACAAAGGACCACGCCTCGCCGGCCTTCGCGAAGCACTCACAGTAGCTCAGCGGCTCACGCTCTTGCTCGGCGACGAGCATCAGAAAACGAACTCGAGTTTCGGCGCATGCCTTGCCAGAGGATTCGCTCCCGCTGACAACAGTCGTCGTTGAGATGCCAAGTCCCCGATCCTTTTCCTCGCGGATCAACCACACGCGGGTCTCGCCCAACTCGCCGCGGCGCACTCGGAT
>CAYHJH010000369.1:0-1764 GCA_964356605.1 uncultured Anaerolineaceae bacterium | reverse complement strand
GAGGAAACGGCCGTGGCCGCCATGAAGGCTGGCGCTCATGACTACGTGCTTAAAGACAGCTTGGGCCGACTGGTGCCCGCCGTGGAGCGTGAGCTAGCCCTGCCCTTGCCCCTAAAGAAAAGACGGGACAACGCGTCCGCGATCGTGTACTTCAACGCGGATGCAAAACGCACTGTCAATTCAACAGATACTCGCGCAACCCAAGAACACCCAACTCGTCGGCGAACTGCTGGCGAGCGAGGCGGTGGCCACCCGCTGCGATCTGGCCCGAGAGTTGTGTCAGCGGCTGGACTTGCGGGATCCCAAGGGCGACTGGCGGCTGGCCACCACCTTGAAGGCGCTGCGGGAGCTGGAAGCCCAGGGCTTGTGGAGGTTGCCCGCCGCCGCGGGCCCCGGGCCTGGAGAGTGGAAGCCGAGCCGCTTACACCAGCCGGTCCCGGCCCCCAGCGCGCTGCCCGCCTGCGTCGAGGAGGTCCAAGGACTCCACCTGGTTGAGGTGAGCACGGAGGAGGAACTCAAGATCTGGAATGAAATGATCATTCGCGAGCATCCGTTGCACCAGTGTCGGTTGGTGGGCCGGCAGTTGCGCTACCTGGTGGCTTCCGACCACGGCTGGCTGGGCGCCATCGGTTTTGGCAGCGCCGCCCTCTACCTGGAGGATCGAGATGAATGGATCGGGTGGCAGGACTCTCAGCGCATGGAGCACCTGCCGCGGGTACTCAATATGAACCGCTTTCTCATCCGCCCCGGGTTGCGCTGCCAGAATCTGGCCTCGCAGGTTTTGGGCCTGTGCGCCCGTCAGGTGCCCGGGGACTTCGAGCGCCGCTACGGGCTGCGCCCCTGGTTGTTGGAAAGCTTCGTGGACCCCTCGCGCTATGATGGGGGCTGCTACCAAGCGGCCAATTGGATCGCGGTGGGCCAGACCAAAGGCCGCGGGCGCAACGGGGGGCGCCATGAGGGCAAGAGCCTCAAGGACATCTATCTCTACCCGCTGGTGGATGATTTGCCGGAGCGGGTGGGCGTCCAGCGCCCCCCTGTGGAGGCCTTGGCCGCCGAGAGTGGCTTGGACGCCGCGGGTTGGGCCCAACAGGAATTCGGTGAGTGTGAGCTGGGGGATCCCCGACGGACCCGGCGCTTGGTGAAGATCGTCGGCGATCAGGCGGGCCAACCCAGTGGCTCGTATTCCCAGGCGGCCGGAGGTAATCGCTACGACGTCAAAGGGTATTATCGTTTCCTCAATAACGAGCGAGCGGAACTGGACCCCGCAAGTCTGCTGCAAACCCATCGTACCCAAACGATCCGGCGGATGAAGCAAGAACCCACCGTGTTGATCGTGCAGGACACCACCAGCCTAAACTTCTCGACCCGCTCGGCTTGTGAAGGCTTGGGCCAGATCGGGACCAACCAGACCGGGGCCCAGAGCCGCGGGCTGGACTTGCACAGTTCCTTGGCCGTCGGGGACAGCGGGCTGCCCTTGGGTGTGTTGCGCCTGCAGGGCTATGCTCCGGAGTCAGCTAAGGGCAAGGATCCCGATCGCCCCATCGAAGAAAAGGAATCCTATCGTTGGCTACAGGCTTATGCGGATGCGGCGGAGGTCGCCGCGATGATTCCCGACACGCGGGTCATCAATGTGAACGATCGGGAGGGAGACCTCTTCGAGCTGTTTGATCTGCACCGCCGACGGCCGGGCAGAAAGGCCGAGCTGTTGGTTCGGGCCCAATGGGATCGTTGCTTGGAAGGATCCGATGCGAAGTTGTTCGAGGA
>CAYHJH010000368.1:0-1764 GCA_964356605.1 uncultured Anaerolineaceae bacterium | reverse complement strand
CCACGGGCATCCCCACCTGCACGTGCTCGTCAGCGCGTGAACGCAAATCGGATTGGCTTGACACCCGTCCATTTTCGCTCGGCCCCTCCGTGGAGGGGTGGGACGGATGTGGCTTGGGCAGCGGGATCTTGAAGTAGAGCTTCACCGTGTCTCCGCAGAGGACGACCTCCTCGAGGACCGTGCGGACCAGCGCCTGTCGTTCCGGAAAACTCATGGTGTCGAGCCGCTGGGTGAGGACCGACGCGAAGTTCTGGATACGCTCCAGCAGCTGGCGGCCCGCGCCCGCGTGTTGGTGCTCCTGCCGAAGCGCCTGAAGCTCGTGCTCGAGCGTCGCGAGCCGTTGCGCGACCGGCTGGGCGCGATCCGCAAATTCCTGGTTCATCCGGGATTTCCGGGGAAGGCCGCCCGGATCTTGAGGAAGAAGTAGGCGTCGTCCCGGAAGCCGTAGGCCATGCGCTTGATGACCTTGATCTTGTTGTTGATCCCCTCGAGCAGGCTGGTGTGCAGCGGCCACTGGCAGTGCGCCAGGATTCCGGGCAGATAGCCTTTGAGCTTGCGGGCGAAACGCCGCAGTGGCTCGATGCGACTGCTCATCGCCCGCCGGTACCAGCCCTTCCAGAACCGGCGCGCCCAGCCGGAGGAGCGATACTTCCACAGCTGCTTGAGGTCGTCTTTGAGCACGTAGACCGTCATCAGCGCGCGGTTGGCGCGCAGTAAGTCCTGGAGTCGCACCCGATCCTCGCGGCGCCGCACGTTCTTCCGGTTGCGCAGCAGCAGCCAACGCGCCCCCTTGATCACCTGACGTGCCGGCTGGTCGTGGCGTAGCCGGTTGGCCTCGTCCACGCGCACCCGGTCGATCACCTCGCGACCGTACTTGGCCACCACGTGGAAGAGGTCGTAGACGATCACCGCCTGGGGGCAGCGCTCCCGCACCTCCTGCTCGTAGGCCGCGCTCATGTCCATCCCCACCGCCTGCAACCGCTGGCAGCCCTCCGGCCCCAGCAGCTCGAAGAACGGCCGTACCTCCTCGCGCGAGCGCCCGCGCCCCACCCACAGCACTTGCCGTCGCCCCGGCTCGACCACCACCGTCGCATAGCGATGACCCTTGTGGATCGCGAACTCATCCATCAGGATCGCCTCCACCCCGCTCAGGTCCACCGGTCCCCAGCGTGCCTCGAGCCAGGCGTGGTCGATCGCCTTGACCGTGTCCCACCCCAGCCCGAAGAAGCTCGCCACGTGCTTGATCGGCAACACGGCGCACAGCCGCGCCACACTCTCGGCCAGCCGCTGAGTGACCCGTGCGTAGCGCGCCAGCCAGTCCAACTGCTCCAGCTTGGGCCCACAGCGCGGGCACGCCACCCGGCAGCGCGGCACCTGGAGCCAGGTGTCGGCATCCAGGACCGGTAGATCCCGCACCCGGCGCTCCACCGTGTCATGGACCTGCTCCACCCGCTCCCCGCACCCACTGCAGCGCATCGCCCGGCCCTCGATGGCCTCCAGCTCGATCCACACCACCGGACGTGGTCCCCGCTCGCCCGCCGCGAACCGGCCACAGCTCTTCACCCGATGGCCTTCCCAGGCGCCCAGCAGCGCACTACACTCGTTCCCGGACAACGGTCCCTCCTTGTGGTTGAAGCCTCCAACCTCAACCTAGGACAAAGGGCCGTTGTCCGTCACCTCCCCGAAATTCCCGGATGAACCAAAAAAAAGGTTCATCCGGGATTTCCGGGGAAGGCCGCCCGGATCTTGAGGAAGAAGTAGGCG
>CAYHJH010000367.1:0-1766 GCA_964356605.1 uncultured Anaerolineaceae bacterium | reverse complement strand
GGCCACTGAGTCCCGAACTCCAGCAGACCTTCTATTACCCGCGGCTATTCCGTTCCTCCAAGGTGGAGCCGGCCAGGCCGGTAGAGCCGCTTGATTACGGCTCCATCAGCGGCGAGGTACGCGAGGGCTGATACGATGGGGGAGAGAGTTGGGTCGCAGAGGCTCGTGGCATTGGTGCCCATGCGTCACCACAGCGAGCGGGTGCCGGGGAAGAACTATCGTCGGCTCGCCGGGCGCCCGCTCTACTCCCACATTCTGGGGACGCTGCACTCCTGCCCGGGACTGGACAGAATCGCAGTCGATACCGATAGTCCTGTCATTCGGGAGGGCATAACGAAGGAGTTCCCAGAAGTCTTGGTCTTGGAGCGGCCGGAGCATTTGCGGGCTGGACAGATAGCCATGAATGAAGTCATTCTGCATGACGTGGAGCAGCTGGAAGCCAGCTTCTATCTCCAAACCCACAGCACGAATCCGCTGTTGCGACCGGAGACCATTTCGCACGCCATCTCGCGCTTCTTCGAGGCCTACCCAGTGAACGACAGTTTGTTTTCAGTGACCCGGCTGCAGCAGCGTTTGTGGGACGGGCATAGCCGGGCCGTGAACCACGACCCGGCAGTTCTGCTGCGCACGCATGACTTGCCGCCGCTGTTTGCAGAGAATTCTTGCCTCTACATTTTTGAACGGGAGAGCTTCTTGCGGCGGAGAAACCGAATTGGCGAGAAGCCGCTGATGTTCGAAGTTGAGCCGCTGGAAGCCTGGGACATCGACGAGGAGCACGACTTCGCAATCGCCGAGAGCCTGCTCACGAATTGGAGGGACTGAGTCAGCCCGGGGCTTGTGGCCAGAGCCGAGGCGATCAGGAGGGTCAACGCTCTATGCAGACTTGGCTATGCATGCGATGGGGATCGAAATCGTGAACAAGCTGGAAGTTGTCAGGATTCTGTCTGGCGTGGCGGCTTCAGTGCTCGCCCGACCGGTTCAGTATCTCGATCCTGGATCTGGGAGCTACCTGCTTCAGCTGCTTATTGCCGGAATTCTTGGCGCGCTTTTCGCGCTGAGGCTCTACTGGAAACGGGTGAGGGGATTCTTCCTGAAGCTTATGGGAAGAGGCGTTGATGAGGAAGAGCGCTGAGGCCGAGGTGCACCCGGCTTCGTTTCGGGATCCAAGCGGTTTTGTCTTCCGGAGGAATGGCCGGCTCTACCGACAGGTCAACCGCGCCTACGCTGGCCATTATGAGACGCTGGTGGGATCAGGCCTCTACGATCGATTGATCCAGGCGGGGCGCCTGCTGCCTCACGCGGAGGTGGACGCGCCTGCTGCCCGGCCCGAGGACGCCTTCAAGGTTCTTGAGCCGGAGACGCTTGACTTTGTGTCGTACCCCTATGAGTGGTGCTTCAGCCAGCTGAAGGACGCAGCACTTGCCACCCTCGCCGCACAGCGGACGGCAATCGAGTATGGCATGACCCTCAAGGACTCCAGTGCTTACAACGTGCAGTTCCGCCAGGGGCGGGCTCAGCTGGTGGATACGCTCTCGTTCGAGGTCCTGCAAGAGGGAGATCCATGGGTCGCGTACCGTCAGTTCTGCCAGCACTTCCTGGCGCCGCTAGCGTTGATGACCCGGCGGGATGTCCGGCTGAGCCAATTGCTTCGCAGCAATATCGACGGGATCCCCCTGGATCTGGCCAGCCGACTGCTGCCACGCCGCACGTGGTTGTCACCGGGTTTGCTCGTGCACCTGCATCTGCACGCCTCGGCGCAGCGGCGC
>CAYHJH010000366.1:0-1769 GCA_964356605.1 uncultured Anaerolineaceae bacterium | reverse complement strand
TCCCTCGGCCAGGCTCGGGATGTACCGGAAGCTCCTGGATCTCGGTCTCAGCAACAACTGACGACATGGCCGATCGATTCTACCGCATAGCCCCGAGTCCGACCGGGTCCAACGTTTCCCTCAGTCCACCATGACACGACGGAGGGTCGGCTTCAGCAGCCCGTAAATCGTCCGGTGCACCGGCGTGGGGACGCCGGCTTCGTCGCTCAGCCGCACGACCGTCCCACTAAAGGCCTCTAGCTCGAACTGTTTGCCGGCCTCCACGTCCCGCTGCATGGAGGAGGTCGCGGTCGGTTCGAAGGCGACCGCGATTGCTAGCCCCTTCTCAACGGTATCTGGCGCCAGCTCGATGTGGCGGGCGCGGGCCACTGCCTCGACCTCCCGCATCGCCCCGACAAAGAGCTCTCGGGTCTGGCGGCTCGCGAGCAGCTCGCCAGCGTTGCAGCGGGCCAGCGAAGTCACACCTCCAAAGGAAGCGATAAAGACAAATTTGGTCCACAGGGCGACGAAGATATCTTCGGCCTGATTCGCCTCGGCCCCGGCAGTCGCCCAGGCCTCCACCAGCCGCTCCACCCGTTCGGACTTCCTCCGGTCCAGTTCGCCGATGACCACCCGCCGTAGTTTGCTCTCCTGGCGGATCACCCCTGGCGCTTCCACCAGCGAGACCAGACTGCACAGGCCGCCGACCACGTGGTCGGGTCCCAGGGCCTCGGCCAGGAACTGGTGAGCATCCACTCCATTCAATAGCGGCACCACAGCCGTTTCCGGCCCAACTAGCGGCCGGATCTGGGGCGCGGCCTGGGCCAAGTGGTAGTGCTTGAGCCCGACCACGACGTAGTCCACCGGGCCCACCTCGGCCGGCGAGTCGGTCGCCTGGGCCGGGCGGACCATGAAGTCGCCGTTCACGCTTCGGACCCGCAGCCCCTCTTGGCGAATGGCCCGCAGGTGCTCCCCACGAGCGATGAAGGTAACCTCGTGACCGGTGTGCGCCAGCAGCCCGCCGAAGTAACCTCCCACGCCGCCGGTGCCGAAAATAGCGACCTTCATCCGGTTATTCACTCGTGGTGAAACTCTCGACCTTCCCGCCGGGCCAGTGGTGGGCCCTAAAACGTCCGGAGTCAGACTGGGGCTTCCGTCTAAATCGGGGCTGAGACGCCCCCGCCGTCGAACATCAGGGCGTGGCCGTGCACGAAGCCGGCCGCCGGAGAGGCCAGCCAGGCGATGGTCTTGCCGTATTCTTCTAACGTTCCCATCCGGCCCAACGGCAGCGCGGAGGCCACCTTGGCCGCCTCTTCTTCCACCGTGGTCTGATTGGCCTTCGCCCGATCGGCCATCAGCTGCTGGACCCGGTCGGTCCAGGTCCAGCCCGGGTTGATCGAGTTCACCCGGATCCCCTTGGGCCCGAGCTCACCGGCCAATGACTTCATCATCCCAATCACGGCCAAGCGCAGCGAGTTCGAAGTGATCAATCGGGCAATGGGCTGCTTAACCGAATACGACTGGCTAGTGACGATGCTGCCCGCGCCGCGCTCGAGCATGTGGGGGATCACTGCATAACACAAGTACAGCGCGCTCATCAGGGTGGTCCGGATTCCGGCCTCCCAGTCCTCGACGGTCAGATCCATGAACTCACCGGGAGGCGGGCCCCCGCTGTTGATGATCAGGATGTCAATCTGGCCGAACTTGTCGAGCGTCCGTTGGACCACGCCCTCCACCTGCTGGCGGTCGGTCACATCGGCCTGGATGGCCAGCACCTCTGCCCCGGTCTT
>CAYHJH010000365.1:0-1769 GCA_964356605.1 uncultured Anaerolineaceae bacterium | reverse complement strand
GCTCCTCGATTTGGCGTCGCAACCTGTTGGGGTCAATCGCCGGCATGCTGAACTGGCGGCCCTAACAGGATGCTGAAAAACGGGCCTGAACTCTTATCCCCCACCCCTTACCCCTGCCCCTCTCCGCCGACGACCGTCGACGGTAGACGGTAGACTGTCCTCCGTCTTCCGTCCACCGTCCACCTTCCTTCTCCCACAGTTGGGACGGCCACCCAGCCCGGAGAGGGGGCAGGGTTTGAGGGCGGATGCACATTTTTCAGCAAGCTCCGAAAGTCCGGCTGGGGAACTCTGCTAATACGCCCGCGCGAAAATGGCCCGTTCGCGGGCGACCTTCCCGCAGCGGATGCAGGCACCCTCCCCATCCGCCCGATCCAGGAGGATGATTCGATTGGTTGCCTTGGTGTCCGCTTGTATCTGGACCTCGTCCTCCGCATCCCCGCACCACCACACCTCCGCCCAGCCGGACTGCACGGCTTCTTTGAAACTCTCGTAGTCCTCTGGCTGGTGAGTGTTCGTCTTCTGGAAGTCACGCGCCCGTTCGAGCATGGAGTGATGGATATCGGCAAGAAGCTCCTGCATGGCGACCGCTAGCCCCTCTTGGCGGACGGATTGCCTCTTGCGTTGATCGCGCCGGGCGAGCGTCACGGTTCCCTGGGCGACGTCCTTTGGGCCAATTTCCACCCGCACCGGGACGCCCCGCATCTCCCAGTCATTGAATTTGAAACCCGGCGTAACTTCCTCGCGATCGTCAACCCGTAGCCGGAAGCCTGCCAGCGCCTTGTGGGCCGCTTCCGTTCGCTCCAGCACCGCTCCGCGTTCCTGGTCATTCTTGTAGATCGGGACGAGCACCGCCTGATAGGGCGCAAGACGCGGCGGCAGAACCAGCCCCTGGTCATCGCCGTGCACCATGATGATGGCGCCCACGAAGCGCGTCGAGAGCCCCCAGGAGGTCGTCTGGCAGAATTGCTGCGTGTTGTCTCGATCGAGGTACTGAATCGAGAACGCCCGAGCGAAGTTGTCGCCCAGATAGTGAGACGTGCCGGCCTGCAGGGCGCGGGTGTCGCCCATCATGGCTTCGATACTGTACGACGTAACCGCACCGGCGAATTTCTGGCTCTCGCTCTTGCGCCCCTTGATTACCGGAACAGCCGCCTCGTTCTCGGCGAAGTCTGCGTACACGTTGAGCATCTGCTCGGTCTCAGCTCTTGCTTCCTCGGCGGTGGCGTGGGCGGTGTGGCCTTCCTGCCAGTAGAACTCGGTGGTGCGCAAGAACAGTTTGGTTCGAAGCTCCCAGCGCACCACACTGTTCCAAACGTTGATCAGTACCGGCAGATCCCGGTACGACTTGATCCACTTGGAATACATATGACCGATGATCGTCTCCGAGGTAGGCCGGACGACAAGCGGTTCTTCCAGCTGCTCCCCGCCGGCGATGGTGACGACCGCCAGTTGAGGAGAAAAGCCCTCGACATGGTCCTTCTCTTTCTGGAGGAAACTCATCGGGATCAGCAGCGGGAAAGCCGCGTTGACGTGCCCGGTGGCTTTGAAACGGGTGTCCAGCGCCGCGGTGATGTTTTCCCAGAGTGTCCAGCCGTAGGGCCGAACCACCATGCAGCCACGGACCGGCGCGTAATCAGCCAGCTCGGCCTTCAAGACCAGCTGGTTGTACCAGTCGGAGAAATCCTGCTTCCGCGAGGGTAAGCGTGTCTCAGGCATCGATCCGCCTCTTCCGGTTCATGATGAATGCTAGCAGGTCATGCTTCCTTCGA
>CAYHJH010000364.1:0-1772 GCA_964356605.1 uncultured Anaerolineaceae bacterium | reverse complement strand
ACCGCGGCGATAAGAACGTCAACATCGAGGAGCTGGTCTACTACGTCCGCACGCAGGCTGGCTGGCTGAGCACCGATTTCCGAGTGGGAGGCACAGTAGAGCGGCTCAAGAGTTTTCTGGCAGCCGGCTTCCCGGTGATCGTCGAGAAGGGATTTATCCTGGGGGAGGGCGACGGGGGAGGCGGCTGGGCCGGTCATTATCTGCTGCTAACCGGTTACGACGAGGCGAGGCAGGTCTTCATCTCCCAGGACACCAACCCCGGCACCGGTGGACCGGACCGTGCGATCTCCTATGCAGAGCTGGACGAGGGGTGGCGGGCCTTCAACCGGGTGTACATGTACATTTATCTGCCGCAGGAGGAAGCCAGAATTCAGGGGTTGCTCGGGACCGAAGCCGATCCGAAGCAGAACCGTGCGGCCGCGGTGGAGGCGGCCCAAGCGGAGCTCGAGGCGAATCCGCGGGACCCGTACGCCTGGTTTAACTTGGGAACCAACCTGGTCTACTTCGAGCGCTACGGAGAGGCCTCGACCGCCTTCGACAATGCCCGCTCCATCGGCCTGCCCTGGCGCTTTACCCGCTACCAGTTCGGGCCATACATCGCCTACTTCAATCAGGGACGCTTCCAGGATGTGATCGACCTGGCGGATGCCACGCTTTACCGCACCTATAAGGCTGAGGAATCTCTTTTGTGGCGAGGTTGGGCGCGGTTTCGGCTGGGGGATGGGCCGGGCGCGATCGCAGACTTCCGCGAGGCTCTGGAGTACAACCCAAACTACCTGGACGCACAGTATGCGCTGGACTATGTCGGCGCCGGGCCGTGACCAATCTTGTGGTTTCCCATGGAACAGGCTCTGTACCCTTCGACTTCGCTCAGGATGCACGGCTGCGGTATGATTGGCGACAGACCGCGCAGGGCGTGGTCCGAAAGCAGCCTGCAACGAAGAAAGGGAGCTTTTATGTTGATCAGCACGACACTCAATCAGGCCATCAATGATCAGATCGGCAGTGAGCTCAGCGCCTCCAACCAGTATCTCCAGCTGGCGGCCCACTTTGGAAGCGAGGATCTCCCCGAATTGGCGGCATTCTTCTTTCGCCAGTCGGACGAGGAGCGCGGTCACGCGCTAAAGTTTGTGCATTACATCCTGGACGCCGGGGGGAAAGTGACCGTCCCGGCGGTCAAGGCGCCGCCCGTGGAGGTCAAGTCTGCCGAGCACGCTGCCCAGATGTCGTTGGACTGGGAAAAGAAAGTCACTGACCAGATTAACGGCTTGCTGCAGATGGCGACCAAAGAGCAGGATTTCGCCGCGCTGGGCTTTTTGGGCTGGTTCGCGGGAGAGCAGATCGAGGAAGTGGCGACCATGACGGAGCTGCTAAACATGATCCGACGGGCCGGCGATCAAGTGCTGCAAGTCGAATCCTACCTTGCCCGCCGTGGGGATCCCCGCGGCGATAGATAAGCGCGGTGCCCACATCCCGACCCGCACGGCGGGTCGGGAACTCGCTCGCATGTCAACCCGCTCTCCGACTTGTGGAGAGCGGGTTTCTTTCACCGTTCCAGGCATCGCTTCACGCGCCAAGAACCGATCTCCTCTGCGCCTAAGCTCGCGGTAAGAAAGACTTAAGCATTCGGGGTGAGACTGGGCATCGCAACGGATATGAGACCAGGCTCGGCTCTACTCGTGGTTCTGTTCGCGGCTGTGCATGGCCTCGCGGCCTGCGTCTCTTCGGCTCCAGCGCCAGCGGCGACGGAGCCTCCACCCATCAAGCCGCCA
>CAYHJH010000363.1:0-1778 GCA_964356605.1 uncultured Anaerolineaceae bacterium | reverse complement strand
TTGCCGAGATCTTTCTCGAAGTAGAACCATTGACCGGCAAACGCCATGTGGCAGCCACCGAACATAGAACGGGAAAAGACTGGGCGAGGTGGATCAAAGGCACGCTCGACGAACGCTACCCAAACGCCGTCCGCGTACGCCTGGTCATGGATAACCTGAACACGCACTGCCTGGCATCCCTCTACGAGACGTTTGCTCCTCAAGAGGCCCGGCGATTGGCAGAGCGCCTCGAAATCCATTACACGCCCAAGCATGGTAGTTGGCTTAACATGGCGGAGATCGAGCTTAGCGCCCTTAACGGGCAGTGCCTGGACCGGCGAATTCCCGATCTGCAAACGTTGCAAAGCCACATCGCTGCCTGGGAAGGCGACCGGAACAATCGGCAGCCCAAGATCCATTGGCACTTCTACACCACCGATGCACGCATAAAACTGAAGCGTCTATATCCGAACTTGTAAATGGTACACGGTACTAGGCTCAAGCTCTGATGAATTCCATCCGAGAGCGAACCTTTGATGAAGGCTTCAACCGCGAGGGCCTTGTGCTCATCCCCCGTTAGATTTCGCTTTCGCCAATCATGTTTCCGCTGCTCGGCCTTTGCGGGTCAAAGAACTATCACATATGGAGACTGCTGGTCCAGCTTGACATCGAAACCTGGAGACTCAGCATGCAAATCCTGTATGACGACAAAAAGGACCTCCTATACCTCCGCCTCGACGAGCGAGGACAGCAAGTAATCACCAGGCGCGTTTCTGAGGACATAGTTCTGGACCTTGGAGAGGATGACCGAATCGTGGGTATCGAAATTCTTGACGCTTCAAAGCACCTGAACCTGGAAGCTATACTGCCAGTCAGGTATGAAGGCTTGCCCGGCAAGGCGTGAAGACCGATGCCGACGCAGTATTGGCTTAGCTCGTATTCAACTGGTTGATGTAAGAGATTCGATCCGTTGCGCATTCTAGCCATAGACGTCGGCACAGGCACCCAGGACATACTGCTCTTCGACAGCAGCCAGACCCTGGAAAACTGCGTCAAGATGATCATGCCCTCTCCAACGGCCATAGCCGCGCAGCGCGTACGAGAGGCGACGGCCCGGCGGCAGCCTCTTGGCATCACGGGGTTCAACATGGGCGGGGGCCCCTGCCGCTGGGCCCTGGAGGACCACCTGAGGGCCGGGCTGACAGCCCTCGCCACGCCCCAGGCGGCCCGCACCTTCGACGACGACCTGACCCAGGTGGAAGCCCTGGGGGTCAAGCTGGCATCTGAGGACGAGATCGCCCGCCTAGACGCCGCGGCGCCGGTCCGCCTGGCGGACGTGGACCTGGCGGCCATCCGCGAGGCTCTGGCCGCCTTCGACATAAGCGGCCGCTTCGACGGCATAGCCGTGGCTGTTCTGGACCACGGCGAGGCGCCCCCAGGGGTCAGCGACCGGGTCTTCCGCTTCGAGCATATACGCCGGGTAATCGGCGAGAAGGAGAGCCTCCTGGGCTTTGCCTATTTGGCCGAGGAACTGCCTCCCTACCTGACCCGCATGCGCGACATATCCCAGCAGGTTGACGACGGCATGCCCCTACTGCTGCTGGACACCGGAGTGGCGGCGGCCCTGGGAGCCTTGGAAGACCCTCAGGTGGCCTGCCGACCACGCGTCATCCTGGTAAACACCGGCAACATGCACACCATGGCCACGCACATGGAGGCCGGCCAGTTCCTCGGCCTCTTCGAGCACCATACCGGCGCCTTGACCCCGAAGGCCCTGGTCCGCTATGTCCAGAAGCTGG
>CAYHJH010000362.1:0-1778 GCA_964356605.1 uncultured Anaerolineaceae bacterium | reverse complement strand
ACCAGCCGATCGCGCAGCTCTTCTTTTGTGTATAAGTCCCGAATCGCGGCCGCGGACCGCTTGATGCCCAGGTCCGGCCCGAAATCGATCCTCAGTAGGTAGGAAGGGTTGCGGGCTTCCGGGAAGTCCCTCACCTCCAACACCCGGCCAACCCGCATCTCCACCTTCTCGAAGTCGTTCCATTCGATCTGCCCCATTCCAGCTCCTTTGGCCCAGGTCCCCATTTTACAGCCCGCTTCCAGGGCGCCGAAAGGCAAACGAGTTTCCCCTTGGCTCTCTCGAGCTATTCACAGTGGCTTCCCAGGCGTGTTGTAATCAACATGGCCAACGAATACCATGGCGAGGGCCCAACTCAGTCGCGCATCCCTTACCACCCTGGCGGCCCTGCTAAGCGCAGCCGCGTTTGCCGGCTGTTCTGTACTGGCGCCCAGCGCGCCTCCGGAACATGTCACCCTCGCACTGCCTGAACCTCCGGCTGCTCCGCCCGAGTTGATTGCCCCGTCTGAACTAGCCGTTCAGCATCGTCCTGAGCCTGTCGAAGGACCAACCCCCGCTTCCCCCGGCCTGCTGGCCCGCCTGAACTGGAATGACGAGTTTGGTGAACGCACCATCGTGTTCGACACCGTTAGCGGGATTGTCAAGCTGCGCCAGGTGGGCGCCGGCTCATTGATGCTGAAGTTCGGCGAAACGGTCGTTCACGTGAACCCGTGGTCCGGGGCCGGAGAGTACGAGAGCCTTCCCAAGGCCGACCAGATCTGGATTACCGACCCCTCTCCGGAGCACCTGGATCTCCATGCGATCCGGGCGATCTCCACCGAGTCCACCCAGCTGATCGTCGACCCACAGTCGGCCAGACTGCTGCGCGGCTTGCTGGCCTACACTCAGCTGCAGAGCCAGGTGCTGGTTACAGTTGACGATCTCGAAGTCATGGCGTTCCCCACCTTTTGGGCCGAGATGCTGCCCGACGGGCCGCATTTGAATCCAGGCAACAGCTACTTGGCCTCCTACGGGGAGTTTCGCTTGTTTCTGGCCGGCCAGGCCCACTACATTCCCGGCCTCCAGGGCATTGACGAGGTTGACGTTGCCTTGCTCAGTGTCGATGACATTCGCTCGCTCTCCGCCAAGCAGGCAGCCGAAATCACGCTCTGGCTCTCCCCCAGTGCAGTGCTGCCTTACCAGTATAGCGACGACGATCCAGCCGAGCTGGCCGAGCTGTTAGCGGATTCGGGCACGATGGTGCTCCCGCTGAACACCTCTGAGCAGGCGGGGCCGCAGCCGATCGGGGTCCCGCCCGATCGGAGCTTGAGCATCGCCGGTCTATACCTGGAGAGCGAGGAGCCCGACCCCGCTCTGTTGGCCGACCTGTTCGGCGCGGCGGAGCAGGTGAACCCCTTGATGTTGCCGGATCTTCGCACGCTAACTCCTTCCTCACTCTATATCACTCACAACAGCTACACCAACACAACGCTGCTGCGCCTGACGAATTCGGTTTCGAACACCGGGTATGGGCCGCTGGAGCTGTGGGGACGGGTGAGCGAGGATGGAGCCACTCATTCGGTAGCTCAGCGAATCTTTCAAGCGGACGGCAGTTACCAGGAACGGCTAATGGGCGAGTTTGTTTTCCACCCCGGCCACAACCACTGGCACATGGAGGGCTTCTCCCTCTATGAGCTTTGGGCGCTTGCCGAGAACGGCACCCTCGACCAAGTCGCCGCGACCAGCGGCAAGGTGAGCTATTGCCTGCGAGATATTCACCGGATCCCTCACCCCAATCAGGC
>CAYHJH010000361.1:0-1788 GCA_964356605.1 uncultured Anaerolineaceae bacterium | reverse complement strand
GAGCTGGCTCTCGCGCTTGTGGAGATCAAGCCCCATCATGTCCATGGCGGCTGGCCCTCCCTCTTGCGGCTGTTGACCGCGTCCAAAGGTTGTGGGGCGAAGCTGCCACCACGTTCAGTGGATGGCCAGCCGCTTCATCCCAACTACTAATCCTCGAGAGAGAGCGAGAGGCGGTCATGGGGTCGGACTGCGAGCTTGTTATCGTGGGAGCGAGTGTGGCCGGTGCATCCACCGCCATCGCCCTTGCGCCCGAGGGTTATCGTATCCTGCTTCTCGATCAGGCTGTCTTCCCTCGCGACAAACCCTGCGGCGAAGGCATCATGCCACAGGGCGTGCAGGTTCTGGCCGAGCTCGGACTTCTGCAACAGATCCTCGACCATGGTGGAACCAAGGTTCGGGGTATGCGGTATCGCAATCGGCAAGGGGTCGTGGCCGAGGCAGATTTCCCCCCTGGCGTGAGCAGTATCTCCTTTGGAGTCGTCATGCGGCGCTACCATCTGGACGACCTGCTACTCCAGAGGGCCAAGTCGTTCCCCAATGTGTCCGTTCGAGAGGGGTTCAGAGTAACGGAAGTAGTCGAGGAAACCGGAAGCGTCAGGGGTGTCGCAGGGCATCCGGTGCAGTCTCCAACTCAGCGCGAAGTGTTCCATGCACCTCTCACCATCGGGGCCGATGGCCGTCATTCTGTCTTCCACGGCAGCTGCGGGCTCAGCAAGACTTATCTGCGGCGTAAGCGGTTCGGGGTGACAGGACACTTGACGGCGGTTGAAGGGCTGAGTTCCTACGTCGAGGTTCTCGCTCATCCCGACGGGGAGATCTATGTCGCCCCGTGTGGGCAGAACGTAACCCTTGTCGCTCTGTTGCTGGAAGAGAGAGCCATGAGGTTCGTCAAGGGTGATCTCACCGCTCGCTACAGGAGCTTGCTGGACCGGGTGGAAGGCTTCCGGGAGCGAATAGCAAAGAGCGAACTCGTACCGCCCGTGTCGGTGGTGGGGCCCTTGGGCTTCACCATAGAACCCTGCTACCGACCGGGACTCCTTCTCATTGGCGACAGTGCTGGATTCCTGGATCCAATTACGGGAGAGGGAATGACGCTCGCTTTGAAAAGCGTCAAGGCCGCAGTGCCTCTGATCAAGGAAGCATTCACCTTAGGCAACTTCGGCGTGGAGTTCGGACGACGATATGCAGCAAACCGATTGCAGCTCGTAGAGGACGTTGTTCGATTCACCCGCCTCCTTCTGAACTTCTCCAGGTACAAGTTCGTCGCTGACCGCGCCGTTCGCCGGCTGAGCCGTGACGAGCGGCTGTTTCAGAAGCTTCTGGGCGTCGTGACCGGGAGCCATAGGTACCGGGACATTTCGTTGGGTGAGAAAGCCGCCCTCCTGATGGGATGAGCAAGAGCGTGCGCGACATGACAACCCGTGGCTAGACTTGCGGTCCGTACCCGGCCTTTCGCTTGACAACGGCATGCAGCTGACGGGCGCTGGCGCGCCGCAGCTGATGCCGCGGCCGTTAGGCCGCGACCGCAATGGCCGGCCTCCGAGCGCCGGAACAAGAGGCGGCGTCGCTAACAGTTGGGGGTGGCGCCTCCCGAAGGGGACCATGGCCCCCGTCGCGAGGCTCACCCGACTGCCCATATCCGCCCGTAGCCAGAACTGTCACCTTGGGCTCAGTCCCGCAGTTCTCAGTACGTGAGTTGCAGCGAACCGTAGACGAACCGCATGTTCTCCGCCGCGCCCGTCTCCTTAATGAAGGGCCCGGGAAAGAACCGGCTGTAGCCCACGAGTC
>CAYHJH010000360.1:0-1790 GCA_964356605.1 uncultured Anaerolineaceae bacterium | reverse complement strand
TGATTCGCGCGAGCGAATTCCCGACCACAGTCCGGGCACTGCCAGCCACCCATCTCCTTAGCCTCCCAGGAGGTACTTCTCAAAAAAACCAACAACCCGCCGCTCGAATTCATCGGGCAGCTCGGTATCGAACGCCGCGTGCCCCAGATCCGGTTCAAACCAGAACTCCTTCGGCTCTCCGGCCGCCGCATACAGGAGCTCGCCGCTCTTGATGGAAACTAGTTTGTCCTGCCCACCCATCAGGATGAATACCGGCCGGGGGCTGATCGATGGGATCCAGCGCTTGCCATCGATTTCCGAGCTGTCGAGCCCGGTCTCCTGTTCAGCCCAAAACACGATCAACGGCGCAAATGGGAAGGATGGCAGCCCGGTCAGCGCCTTGACGCTGGTGGCCACCGTATCGTCGATGGAGGAGAACGGGCTGTGGGCAACAACTGCCCGGATCTCGGGGTTTAAGGCGGCGTACTGGATGACCAGCGAGCCTCCCATCGAGTTCCCGATGATCCCAATCCGGTTTGGATCCACCTCCGGCCGTCCGAGCAGAAACTGATACCAGGCCGTCAAGTCCTTCATCTCGTGATAGCCGAACGTGATCTGCTCGCCTTCGCTCTGATCGTGCGCCCGCACGGTGGTGATCAGCACACCAAAGCCATGGCGGTGAAGCATCTCGGCCTCTTCCAATAACTCGTCCCGGTTGGACTTGTAGCCATGCTGGGCAATGACCGCCGCCCCGTTCTCCGTCGGGATATACCAGCCAACCAGGCGCAATCCATCCTCGGATCGAGTCTCGATCTCCTCATATGGAAGCCCGAGATCTGCCGGCGAGCCCTCCAGGGGCTGACGCTGATCGCGAGGATTAGAGATCAGCTGCAGGGCCTCACTCCGGGCGAAAAGCACCGCCGCAACCAAACCCACTGCGACCAGCGAAACGATTGAGGCTAATCCGAGCCTCAGCCAGTATCGCCTGCGGGTTACGGTTTGAGCCGCGGGGTTTTCCAAGGCAGCAGTTCCTATAGTCCGACCAGCTCGATCCGCGCCCCGTGCAACTCTATAATTCCGATACTGTGCGCCCGATCGGTCGTCAGTTGAATTTGGTAAGGCACTTCGCCTCGCCTGGAGAGGAATTCGGCCACATTTCCTTTGTGATCCTTTGAGGCCGCCAGCGTCACCGTGAAGTTCCCCAGCTCGAGCTCGGCAGCCACTCCCCCTTGAACGGCCGAGCCAGGCAGCGCCGGTGTGTCCAGGATGGCAATATGTCGGCGGATCGCGTGCTCCAAGTCCTTCACTGCTAAAACGATGCGGGTCGCACCGGTGACCCCGTTCGAATGGGTTGTGATTTCCGGTTCACGGCGCACCCGGTGCTCGCGCGGCGTGTCGTCGGTGAGAAAGAAGGGCGCGGTCGAACCAGGCAAGAAGGCTGTTCTCCACCTCAACTCGACGCCATCGACCCGCCGCCGCCCGCCCACCTGCGGATCCCCAATTTCCAGCCCCCGCTCCCGAATTCGATTCACGACCTGCCCCAAGTCGTCGGTGTCGAGCGCGTAGCCTGCGAACCCCTCCCCGGAGTCGAATAGGAACAGATAGTTTCCCGGTCCGAGCTCAGGTCGATGCTCCAGTAGCCCAGGATCCGTCGGAGCGATGAGCTCAAGGTAGGATCCGTCCGCGAACGTGATCAATGCGTTGTGCGTGAACCCACTCGAGTGGGCTCCGCCATAGAGGACCGTGAATCCTTCCGCCTCGAAGGTCTGCTTGGCGGCGGCAAGGTCTCTAACTGCGATCAGGGCATGGTC
>CAYHJH010000359.1:0-1791 GCA_964356605.1 uncultured Anaerolineaceae bacterium | reverse complement strand
TCCCGATTGGGGTCGGCCAACACCTCGTCGTTGAGCCTCACCCCGCCTTGCTTCACCAGGCGGCGGGCCTCGCTGCGGCTGGATACCAGCCCGGAATTCACCAGCACATCGACGAGCCGCGTGTCGCCGCTCATGATAAAGGTCGGGATCTCCTCCGGCTCCCCGCCCTCCTGAAACACCTGCCGGAACTCGCGCTCGGCCGACGCGGCCGCCTCCGCCCCATAGTAGATCTCCACAATCTCTCGGGCTAACTTCATCTTGATGTCACGCGGATGGCTTTCGCCGGAGGATAGTCCGGCTTCGATTGCGACAATCTCGGCAGGCCCCCAGCGAGACGCCAGCCGAAAGTAGTTACCCATCGCTCGATCCGGGACACTCATCACCTTGCCGTACATGTCCTCACCGGTGGTGTTGAGCGGAATATGGTTCCCGAGCGACTTGCTCATCTTCAACTCCCCGTCGGTCCCGGGAAGGATCCCGAGGATGATCCCAATGTTGGGCCGTTCGCCGAGCGCCTCCATCAGCTTGCGGGCGGCGGTCATGATGTTGAAGAGCTGGTCGGTTCCCCCGATCTGGACATCGGTCTGCATGGTGTAGGCGTCGTAGGCCTGCATGACGGCATACAAGAACTCGTGCAGGTAGATCGGGTCCTCAGCTTCGAAGCGCTGGCGGAACGACTCCCGGCCGAGGAATTGCTGAACTGTAAAGTTTGATGCCAGCCGGATTAGATCGGCGAAGGTGAGGCCCGCCAGCCACTCGTCGTTGTAGCGAATCCGGGTCATTTGCGGATCCAGAATCTGGAAAGCCTGCTGAGCGTAGGTTTCGGCGTTGGCGGTGGCCTGTTCCATGCTGATCTGGGCCCGGGCCTTGTCTTCGTGGGAGGGATCGCCAACCAGCGAAGTAAATCGGCCAATGAGGAAGGTCACCGCGTGCCCGAGCTCCTGGAACTGCCGCATCTTGCGGATCGGCACCATGTGCCCGATGTGCAGGTCGGCGGTGCGTGGGTCGAAGCCGCAATATACCCGCAGCGGCCGGCCCTCCCGCTGGGCTTGCTGCAGCCGCTCTTGCAGCTCTGCCGCCATGGCAGCCTGGAGGGCCGCGTCCCCGTATTCCGTGCCCTGCATCAGCAGTTGCACTTGTTCATTAATCGACAGCTTGGTCATTTCAGCTTACTTTACCCAATTCGGCGCGGCCGCGCTGCGCAACTTGGACCATGAGTCCTCAGGCGCCCCCGACGCAACCACCGCAGAGCTGGTTCCATTCTTCAATAGCCGCTTGAGGGATGGTGGTGATCTCGGACGGCATCGACTCGACGGCCGAGACGCCTTCCCCCGCTTGCAGGAGGTACTCTTCTCCTGCTTCTGTGCTCATTCGACACGCTCCCAGCAGGCAGGCCAGGCGAAACTGCCCGCCACTGACCTCGACACCCATGGCGCCACGTCCGGCACCAATCAGGCTCACCGTGACGCCCGCTCCATGGATCCTGTACTCGCGCGTACCAGACTCTCGAAGCACGAGCAGCTTGCCTTCTAGCAGCCGCAGATCAGTTCGGCCAGCGTCAGATTGACGCGCGGGATCGTCGGCCGCAACTCGAGGGTCGAGAGCGGCCAACTCAACCATGGCATCCGGCTTGAGGTAGAGGCTGCCCTCTGCCAGATCCGAGCCTCCTACGAAAGTGGATTGCAAACTGAGTCTGGCTTCGGTCGAAGCCGTCACCAGGCTGGAAGCCGGGATCGTTCCGAGATTCGCCACGGACTGCACGACGCCATCTCCCGAATCGGCCTGAACGCC
>CAYHJH010000358.1:0-1799 GCA_964356605.1 uncultured Anaerolineaceae bacterium | reverse complement strand
CCTGCAGCTGGGGCGCGACCTGGCGATCCTGCTGGCCGGGCTGTTCCTGCTGCGGGCCCGCGACCTGGTGCCGGCGGCCAACATCTTCGGCAAGGCCGCCACGGTGTGCATGGGCCTGACCTTCCTCGCGTACCTCCTGGCCGTGTCCCCGCCCCTGGCCGCAACCCTCACCTGGGCCAGCGCCGTCTTGCTGGTCGTGTCCGGCCTCAGCTACCTGGGCCTGCTGCGCCGGTTGCTTTAGTGGCCTGCCCGCCAAAAAGCGCCTCCTCAGCAGAATCTGTGGGGCAATATCGGCTCGGGGAGTTTTCCAAGTGCATGAAAGAGTGCCACTTTCAGGACCGGAAGGGATCGGAAGCCATAGGATCGTCTGGTGACCACGCGGATTTTGTTGTTCAGGCCCTCTACGGCAGCAGAGGAGAATTCCTTCTTGAACACAAACCAGTTCAGGATCAGGCCGGAATGACTGCGCAGGGTACGAGCCACCCGGCGCATCGGTTCCAGGCGGCTGCGCAGGGCCCGGGTAATCCAGCAGTCCAGAAAGGCCGCGGCCCAACGCGGATGATGGTAGGTCCAGAAGTGAGCGAACGCTTCCTTCAGCACCCAGGCCCGCGCGGTCTTCAGTTTCGAGCCGACCACCCGGTCGAGCCGCGCCCGGGCTTTACCCCGGACGCGCGCCCGGGGCTTGAGCAACAACCAGCGGGTGTTCTTCAACCGCGCGCCGCGCGCCGTGGACCGCAACAGCTGCCCCTCGCTACGGCGGACTTGATCTACCGCCTTGTTGAGCAGCGCGGTGAGATGGAAGCGGTCCAGGATCTGGACGGCGTGACTCAGGTCCTTTCGCACGACCGACAGATAGGCCTGCCACATATCACTGACCACCACCTCAAGGCCGGCGACGACCTGGGGTCCCAAGGCCTTCAAGCCCTGGCGGAAGGTGCGCTGCGTCCGCCGGAGCCCCACCCACAACAACCGGCGGCAGCCCGCATCAACCTGATAGATCAGGGTCACGAAGTTCTGGGCCTGTGTGCCCTTGCGCCAGTGCAGTTCGTCCACCCCAATGGCGCGCACGTCCACCAACACCCGTCGGGCCAACCCCCACTCCACCATCCAGGCCACCGAGCGGTACACCGCCTCCCAGCTCACCTGGAAGACCTCGGCCACCTCCCGCCAACTCAGCCGGCGGGCCCAGCGGGCCAAGAACACCATCATCGACAACGTCCACGGACGTTTCCCCAGGCTCCAGGGCAACGCCTCCACCCGTACTCCATGTTCCTCACACTCCACCCGCCGCGGACGATAGAACAGCCGCGTCACGATCCCCCACGGCGGTACATGGGTCCACGCTCGCTGCGGCAAATGGTCATACGTGGGTGCGGGTTTCTCGCACATCGAGCAACGCCCGCGCCGTTGTTGATGCGCTTCAATCTCGACCCACAGCTCCAGCGTTCGCCCCAGCTCCTTCAGGGCGATCGACGCGTAGGTGAATCCTGGAATGGGTTGCGTCTTGTTCATCAACGTCTTAACCTTCACCTGCATGGCTGGCCTCCGGGTTCGTTTCACTCGCCCACCGATGCATATACGCATCGGCTACCCAAAGGGCCAGCCCCCCCCCTCCTCTACCCTCGTATGACTTCGGTTGTCTTTCCCTCTAGCCGCTGCTGCTCCGTTTCACCCACGAATTGTGCAGAGGAACCGTAATCAGCAGGCTTGTCTTCGCCCAGCACGCGGTAAATGCGGTTGCGGCTGGTGCCCAGAAGCCGCGCCACCTCGGACACGTTGCCGCTGCTTTGCTCCATGGC
>CAYHJH010000357.1:0-1799 GCA_964356605.1 uncultured Anaerolineaceae bacterium | reverse complement strand
GTGGCCGCCGCCCGACCGATAATCTGGATCGGGCCGGAGGAAAGGATCGAGCCTTGCAGGGGGGCGGTGATTGTCAGCAGCGGGCGTGGGCTGTTGAGGGTGCAGCCGGTTTCTGGGACGAAGAAGATCTGATCCTCTTCAAATCCCATCCGCTCTGCCCACACCTTTCCGTCGTCGGACTCCTGGATCCACTTCCTACCCCAAGGATCGGATACCGCGAGTCCGAGCTTCTGCTCTGCAAAGTCCGGGCATTCGGCCGACGCGAGCTGTTGGGAGAAGCCGTCTACCCACACCTTGCGCCATAGATCTAACTCTTGCGGAAGGGGTGGCTGGTCTGCTGCGAAGAACTCGACCCGGTGTGCCGGACACCATTCGGAGGGTGCGGCGCCGGAGACGGCGCAGATGGGCACCTCGGTAATATTGGCCGGGCGAGTGAAGGGTGTGGGTTGGCCTCCGGTCAACCTTTGAATGCCCAACTGCATGAACTCGTTCCAGATCGGGGCGGCGCCGGTCACCCCGGAGGTCTCCTCAATCGGGCTGTTGTCGGCGTTCCCGATCCAGACGCCGACGGCCAAGTCGGGCGTGTATCCGAGGGTCCAGTTGTCCCGAATCGGCTTGTCCGTCGTCCCGGTCTTGACCGCGACCGGAAATGGCAGCTGCAGCGGCGAGTTGGGTCCGAAAGCCGGCGTCCGGGCGGTGTTGTCGGAAAGTATGGAAGTGATCAGGAAGGCATGTTCCGGACGGATCACTCGCTCACCGGCCGGAATCTCGTATTCGTACACGGTTGCGCCGCTGTGATCGGTGATCTTGGTGATTGCCACAGGCGGTACGCGCAGCCCGCCGTTGGCGAAGGCAGCATAGGCGCCCGTTAGCTCCAGCAGGGTGATGTCTCCGCCACCCAAGGTCAGTGAGATTCCGAAATCATTGCGGGTGAAGGTGGTGATTCCCAGTCGCTCCGCGAAGGAGATCAGGCCTTCGCCCTGCGGTGTGGATGGGTCGTCGTAGATGCCGACGAAATCCAGCGTCTTCAGCGCCGGGATATTGTAGGAATTGGCCAGGGCCGAACGAACTGTGACCGGGCCGTGGAATCGCTCGTCGTAATTGCGAGGCTTGTATGGCTTAGACGGATCCTCAGGGTCCTTATAAGGCGGGAACTCGGTCTCGACGTCCCACAGCAGCGTGCCGGGGGTCCAGCCCTTCTCGAACGCGGCGGCATACGTCAGCGGTTTGATCGAGGAGCCGGGCTGGCGAAGCGCCAGCGTCATGTTGACCTGCCCGTCGATCTCCTCATTGTAGAAGTCGGCCGAACCGACCATGACCAGGATCTCGCCAGTGCCGGGCCGCAAGGCGATCAATGCGCCGTTTCCAACTTTGTGTTTCTCGGTCAGCCCCGCTACCTGCCTGCCAACGACTTCTTCGGCGGCCGTCTGCAGCTGGGGGTCCAGGGTGGTGAACACCGTGAAGCCGGAGCGGTAGATGGTCTGCGGGTCAAACAGGCCTTCCAGCTCGGCCCGAACATAGTTCACCCAGTGCGGGAAGCGGATCGCGACGTCAGGCGATTTGAATTCATACTCAACCAGCTCGGCCGAGGCCGCGCCGGCCAGCTCGGGTGTGATGCACAGCCGCTCTGGGGAATTGCTCACATAAATGCACCCCTGCTCGGTGCTGGTGTTGACCATCAGGACCAGCACCTGCCGCTGGCGATCCAGCGCGGCTTCGCGGTTAACGAAAACATCGTAAATCGAGGGAGCCTGCACCAGCCCGGCCAAGAACGAGGCCTGGCCGAGCGTCAGGTTGGC
>CAYHJH010000356.1:0-1818 GCA_964356605.1 uncultured Anaerolineaceae bacterium | reverse complement strand
GGACCCCGCTGTATGATCGGCTCGCTCGCTGCGAATCCCCACGCTGCAAATCAATGAGTCCACTGAAAGAAGTGCCGCTAGCAAGAAAGGGGGTATATGTGGGGTGTGGGTGCAGCCCACACCCCACATATACATTTCTCTATTTCGCGCTTGGCCTTTTTTCAGTGAAGTCAATCAATTGAACACGGACCTGTGCTGGATCGCGCACCTCCTCCTCCGGAGCGGCGAATGATCGGAACCAAGCTCGGCCCATACGAAATCACCGAGGAGATCGGAAAGGGCGGTATGGCCACTGTCTACCGCGCCTACCAACCCAGCATGGACCGTCACGTTGCGGTCAAGGTCATCCATGCCAGCATGTTAGGCGATGAGGTGGGCCGCGATCGCTTCCAGCGTGAAGCCAAGCTGATCGCCAAGCTGGAACACCCCCACCTCTTGCCGATCTATGACTTTGATGGAGCGCACGACCCCCCGTACATTGTGATGCGCTTCCTGGAGGGCGGCACCCTCAAGCAGGTGATGGAGGCCGACCGGCTTCCGGCCGAGGAAATGCTGTACATGCTTCACCAAGTGGCCTCTGCGCTCGATTATGCCCACCGCCAAGGGGTCGTGCACCGGGATCTCAAGCCCTCTAACATCATGATCGACAAGGAAGGCAACGCCTTTATCGCCGACTTTGGCATCGCCCGGGTGAGCGATGCCCCCAAGGATCTGACCGGAACCGGCAACGTGATCGGGACGCCGGGTTATATGGCGCCCGAGCAAGCTCGCGGCAAGGTGGATGTGGACAGCCGCGCCGACGTGTATTCGTTGGGAGTGATTATTTATGAGTTGCTCGCGGGCCAGGGCCCATTTGACCGCGAGAACCCGTTGGAGGAATTGATGGCGCATGTCCAGGAGCCGGTCCCGGACATCCGCGAAGCCAATCCGGAACTCAGCGCTAACGTGAACCAGGTAGTGCAAAAATCCTTGGCAAAGGACCGGGAAGAACGCTACGCCACCTCGGGCGAGCTGGTCAGCAATTTGGGTAAGGCGCTGAAGAAACAGGCCAGCAGCGCACCCTCTCAGCTTCGTTCACTCACCCAGTCATTTGCCGCCGAGCAGTTGGTGGCCCTGGAGGAGCATACACCGGAGGCCAAGACTCCATCCGATATCCAGCGTCAGATGACCGCCCTCCACATGGATGTGACCGACTTCGCGGAGCTGCTCTACGAGACCGAAGAGGCAGACCGGGTGCAGCGGGCGATCGACCGTCTCTGGCACGCTTTCCAGGGAATCGCCGAGGAATACGGCGGCGCCCTCGAAAGCCGAACGGGAGAGGCCGGTCTCATGCTTTGGGGCCGCGAGGAGGCGCACGAGAGCGATCCCGAGCAGGCCATTCGTGCCGCGCTCAGGATGAAGGAGGCGGTCGAGCAGGCGTCGGTCGCGCAGCTCGGCGCAACACAGGCGGAACTCCCTTTCAAAGCGGGGATCACGACGGGTCCGGTGCTGCTCACCCGCGAGCAGTCCGGCGACACCAGCGCCAGCGGCACCACCATCACGTTGGCCAGCCGGCTGAAGGAATCCTCACCACCCGGGGAAATCCTGCTGTCGCATGACACCTACACCCATGTGCGCGGGGTGTTCGATGTGCGCGAGCTGCCACCCGTGAGAATGCGCGGCCGGGCGGAGCCGATCGAGGTGTATGTGGCCCTGCTGGCTCGACCGCGTGGCTTTCACTTGCAGGCCCGCGGGATCGAGGGCGTGGAAACCAAGATGATCGGACGCGAGCCTGAACTCAAGGTCCTGCAGGACGCGCTGATGCTGACCATCGAGGAC
>CAYHJH010000355.1:0-1819 GCA_964356605.1 uncultured Anaerolineaceae bacterium | reverse complement strand
TTGTAGCCGAATTGGCTACAATAGTGCTACAGGAGGACTTATGAAGGAAGTGCCATATCGTATGATCCGCAACGAACCGGGGGATTTTGAGGAAACCCTCTCGCGGGAGGGTGCGATCCTAGTGAGCAAGACCGGCAAGCCGTTCGCGATCGTGCTGGATGCGGCTTCGGATTCGCTCGAGTCAGCCATGCGGCTCGTGAGTCAGCTGCGCGCCCAAATGGCCGTTGCCGAAATGAGAACCATTGCGCGTGCGCAGGGCCTGGATCGGATGACCCCCGAGGAGATTCAAACGGAGATCAATGCGGTTAGGGCCTCGCGCACTGGGTAGCGCCTGTTGCTCATCGCCCTCGATACCAATGTCCTGGTCTCTGGTCTCCTGAGACCCTTTGGCACACCTGCAAGGGTTCTCGATCAAGTGATATCCAACACGGTTCAGGTGGCATTCGACGACCGAATTCTTGATGAATACATCGAGGTCCTATCAAGGCCCAAGTTCGGTTTTTCTGGGATGCAAATCAAAGCCCTGCTCGATCACATTCGGCTTAATGGTCAACACGTCGTTGCTGCCCCACTGCCTCCAGAAAGCTTTCCTGATCCGGGGGACATCCCATTCGCGGAAGTGGCGGTCAGCGCGCCCGTTCAGGTGCTCGTCACGGGCAATCTTGCGCACTTTCAGTTCCTTGAAGGACGCGGGGTCTCCGTCCTTTCGCCACGCGAATTCATTGAGACCCTCGGGAGACTGCTACAAACTGACTAGTGGTCTGGCTCGTCCCTCCAATCATCTTGCTGTCGAGGCGGCGCCTTAAGAACCACCCACCAGCATTCCGGTCCTGATCTTCCAGACCGTTGAATTCCGCAGAAACTCTGAGCCGAACATCGCCGCATCGGCAGCGGTCAGGACTACTTGTGGCGCGGCGGCAAGATGCACCAACAGATCGGCCCGGCGCTGGGGGTCGAGCTCGGCCAGCACCTCATCCAGCAGTAGCACCGGCCGCTCACCGGTCCGCTGGTAAAGCCACTCCGCTTCGGCGAGCTTGAACGCCAGCATAGCCGTCCGGTTCTGACCTCGCGATCCGTACTGGCGGAGCTCCAGCCCGTTGACAGTCAGGGCCAAATCGTCACGCTGGGGTCCGGTGAGGGTCACTCCGCGGGCCAGCTCTTCCGACCGAAGGCGGTTCAGCTCCATGCGGAGCCCCTGCTTCAATGCTTCCGGGGCCCACGACTTATCCGTGTTTATTTCCGCGGGCCTGAATGCCGGGCGATACTCCAGCTCCAAAGCCTCCTCGCCGGCGGAGAGGTGGGCGTGGATCGGCCCGGCCAGGTGGTTCAGCTCGGTCACTGCCTCGGCCCGGCGGCTCATCAGCTTCGCGCCGCGCCCGCAAAGCTTCTCGTCCCAGAAAGCCAGCTGCCCGGAATTGCCGCTCCGCTCCTGCAGCTGCTTCAAGAGTGAGTTGCGTTGGGTGAGAACTTTCCCGTACTCGAGCAAGTCCCGGGCGTACCCCGGATCGGCCTGAGAAACCGCTGCATCCAACTGCTGCCGGCGATCGGCCGGCGGACCCTCCACAACCTGCACGTCGTGCGGCAGGAACAGGACCGCGTTGAACCGGCCGTGCAGATCAATCGCCCGCTTCCTGACGCCGTTGAGCAGCACATGTTTGCGCAGCCGGGCCTCGCCGTTCGCAGTCGGCTCGAGGATCAGCCGGATCTCGATCCGCTCCGTCCGGCCGCCGCGCTCGACCTCGGCGACGAGGCGGGCGATCGGCGGCTCCGCTTCGAGCCGGATCAAGTGGCGGTCGTTAGCGGTGTGGGGGGAGGCCGC
>CAYHJH010000354.1:0-1821 GCA_964356605.1 uncultured Anaerolineaceae bacterium | reverse complement strand
CCGAACCAGAACCTGCGGGTCAGCGAGGACGGCGTGCCGCGGGAGGTGATTTCGGTCAACCCGGTCGACGTCGGCGTCCGGTTGGTCTTTGTTATCGACCCAGGCGACGGCATCCGCAGCACTGGAGTGGGGCTGCGAAAGGTGTACGAGATCGCCAGCGGCTACCTGGAGACGTTCCTGATCGGCAGGCCGTGGATGATGGCAGGTGTGGACGAAGTGACGATCCTGGTTCAGGAGGGTGACTCCACCGAGCTGGTCAGCCCGATGGGCTCCGATCCCGCGCTTATCTTCCAGCAGATTGCCTCCTATCAGCCGCCCACGGACGCCAGCATCGGCAGGCCGTCGGAGTCCGGCGCCTTCACTCGCACGGCTCTGCGGCGTGGATTGGACGAGTTGCAGTTTGCCCCGGGAAGCGCAGACAAGCCGCAGGCGTTGATCTTGTTTACCCCGGGGATGCGCGCCGATACCTCGGAGTTCGCCGAGCGGGCCATCGATGCGGGCATCCCCATTCATGTCGTAATGGCCCGCGAGGTCGAGACCACCTTTTGGGACGTCGCGCTGCGCCCGCTGGCCGAGGTTACAGGCGGTGAGTTTGCCACACACTACGGAACCGAGGGTCTGGAGCCACTATTCGAAACGCTGACCCTGCGCCGGCAGCAGCTGCATGTCACCTATCGATCCACGTCGGCTGCGGCGGGCCAACGCCAGGTCTTGGTCGAAATCGACAGCAGCTTGGGCACCCTTGCAGCGGCGGGGCAGTTCGGCGTGGAGCTGAGTCCGCCTAAGGTGGAGGTGGTCTCTCCGGCACCCGGGGCGGTCATCAACCGGCAAGTCGTCGAGCGATCGGACGATCCTTCCGACGCGGAACCAACCTTCATGACAGTCGTTGCAGAGGTCGAATTCCCGGACGGCTACCCTCGAGAGCTCGACCAGGCCCAGCTTCTGGTCGATGGAATTCCCTCGGGCCAGGGTCAGGTCGTCCAAGGCCGGGCTGAGATCACCTGGGACATTCGCTCGTATCAATCCGGCGGCCAGGTGCCGGCCACGCTGCAAGTTGTCCTGGCCGACGAGCTCGGAATGCAAGGGCAGTCCACTCCGCGGACGGTCTCGATCAACTACATCGAGCCATCGGGACTGGATCCGTTGGACCGGGTGCTCCTGTTCGTCACGCTTGGGCTGGCGCTCGCCTCGCTCGCCGTGGCGGTGTTCCTGTTCCTGAACCGCGCGCGTCTGATTCCTGCTCTGCAACAGGCCGGGGAGAGCGTCTCGGATTTTGTGGAACGAGTGACCGGACGGCGCACCGCCCTGGTCGCCAAGGCCTATCTGGTGCCCATGGAAGGGTTCGAAGATTCGCCGCAGCGGTCGTTTGAGATCTATGGCACCACGGCCATCGGCCGCTCGCGCAAGCACGCTGACCTGCTTTTTCACATCAACGACGAAGACAGCGCGCTCAGCCGGCTGCACTGCACCATCCTGGATGAAGATGACCATTTCGCGATCCGAGATGAAGACAGCACGAACGGGACGCTAGTCAACGGAGAAAAGATCACTCCGCTGGAGCCCGTTCGGCTGCACGACGGCGATACGATCGATGTCGCCCCGATCGAACGCGGTGGATTGCGCTTTCTGTTTCAGCTAGCGGACGTGACCGGAGGCCGGCCAGCGGCCGATGACGAACATCGTCTCACGCGGCCGCGGCGAATCTCCGATTTCGAAGTGGCTGGTCGGGAAGCCAGCCAGGGGCTGGATGACCTGCTGAAGGAGACCTAGCAGGATGCTGAAAAACTGGCCTGAACTCTTATCCCCCACCCCTTACCCCTC
>CAYHJH010000353.1:0-1850 GCA_964356605.1 uncultured Anaerolineaceae bacterium | reverse complement strand
CGCCGGGTGCCTCACCATCTGATCGACGTTGCCGAGCCCGAAGAGGCCTGGAGCCTGGCGAAGTACAGGCAGGCGGCCCAAGCCGCCATCCAGCAGATCCAAGAGAGGAACCGACTGCCCCTGCTCGTCGGCGGCACGGGGCAGTATGTGACTGCAATCCTGGAGGGATGGGCTCCCCCGGCACGACCTCAGGACGACAGTCTTCGCCAGTCCTATGAAGCCATGGCGGCCGCCGAAGGCCCACAGTCGCTGTACAGCAGGTTACAGGCAGTTGATCCGGCGGCCGCCGATCGGATTGAGCCCCGCAACGTCCGCAGAGTGGCGAGAGCGCTAGAGATCTATGAACTGACCGGTTCGCCGGCCAGTGCCCAGCGGAAAGCGTCCCTGCCGCCGTATCGAATCTTACGGCTGGGGCTCACGCTCCCGCGCCCCGAGCTGTACGACCGCATCGATCGACGGATCGACGAAATGATTGCCGCTGGGCTCGTGGCCGAGGTGCAGGCGCTGCTGGATCGAGGAATCGGGGTCTACCACCCACCGATGTCGGCGATCGGATACAAGCAGATTGCCGAACACTTGCTGGGGAGGAAGTCGCTCGCGGCGGCAGTCGCAGAAATGCGCAGGCTCAGCCGGCAGTTCGTCCGGCGGCAAGCCAATTGGTTCAAGACCGACGATCCCCGAATTGGGTGGTTCGAGGCGCGGGAGGGGGTCGATCTGAAACTCGTCGACCGAGTTCGGGGCTGGCTCGCGGAGGCCCCCTCCGAAATCTAGCAGGACCAATAAGTGAGTGAAGCTGGGGGCTGCAAGGGTTTGGCCCAGAGCTCATCCGTTCCAGCGTTTCCCAGATCGCTAGCGCAAGATCAAATTCAACCCAAGGTAGGCCAGCGCCGCCAGGCCAGCCGTAACCGGGATGGTCAGCAACCAGGCCACGACCATCTCCCTCAGGATATTCCAGCGCACTTTGCTGATCCGCTCTCCGGCGCCCACCCCTACAATCGACGAGCTCATCACCTGGGTAGTACTCACCGGGCCGCCCAGGAGCGCCGCCCCCAGGATCACGCTAGCACCTGCAATCTGAGAGGTAAAGCCATGGATCGGCCTCACCCGATACATCCGCGCCCCTAAGGTCCGAATCAACCGCCACCCTCCGAGCGAAGTCCCCAGGGCAATAGAGAGGGCGCTAACCGCGATCACCCAGGTCGGAACGAAAAAGCTTTCCTGGAGCCCGGCCGTGACCAGTCCCAGTGCGATCACGCCCATCGTCTTCTGGGCATCATTCGTCCCATGGCTGAGGCCGAGCCCCAGCAGGGTGAGCACTTGCAGGCGACGGAAGGCTTGATTCACACCGGGCGCGGACCTGCGCACCAGCCAGAGGGTCAGCCGCATGATCAAGAAGCCCACGGCCAGCCCCAACAGTGGCGACAGCAGCAGCGCCAACAGGATCTTGAGCAAGCCCTGCAGCTTAACGACCCCCAATCCGGCTGCGAGCACTCCCGCCCCGAGCATCCCTCCCAGCAGCGCGTGGGAAGAGGACGAGGGGATACCGAGATACCAGGTCACCAGATTCCAGACCACCGCGGAGACGAGGGCGGCAATGACCACGCTCTCCGTCAATGCGGCGGCGGCAAACAGCTCATCGCCGACGGTGGTCGCAACCGCTACTCCGAAGAGGAACGGGCCGGCCACCTCTGCCAGCGCTGCAAGAATCAGAGCGGCGCGCGGATGCATCGCGCGCGAGGCAATCACGGTCGCCACGATGTTCGCACTGTCGTGGAACCCGTTGAGGAAGTCGAAGATCAGCGCCAGAGCTAACAGAACCGGGAACATGAAGTGGAACACGTGCCCGAGAC
>CAYHJH010000352.1:0-1856 GCA_964356605.1 uncultured Anaerolineaceae bacterium | reverse complement strand
ACCGCCAACACTTCCACTGAGCTCACCAGGCCGTCCAGCCTCCATCCACCACCAGATTGGCTCCAGTCATGTACGAGGAGGCGTCCGAGACCAGAAAAAGCAGCGCGCTGCTAATTTCTTCGCGCGTGGCCATCCGGCCGAGCACCGTCTTGGCCGAATAGCGTTTGACGAACTCCTCGTCGTGATCGGCAAACACACCGCCGGGCGTCAGACTGTTCACCCGAATCCCGCTCCCGGCGAAGTAGGTGGCCAGGTAGCGAGTGAGCCCCAGCGCGGCCGCCTTCGACACGGAGTAGCTCACCGGTTTGTACTGCGGCGGCTGGCCCTCCCGCTGATACAGCCTCTGGTCAGGGCCCACCATCCCGTACGTCGAGGCGATGTTGACGATCACCCCGCGCCCGGCGCTGGTCATTGCCGGAGCGACCGCCTGCGCGCACAGGAACATACCGGTGACGTTGACCGCCAAGGCCTGCTTCCAGGCTTCGAAAGGAAAGTCCTCAAATCGTTGACCATGCGCACCGGCATGCTCCGGATCGAATTTGGGATCGAGCGCAGCGTTGTTCACCAGGATGTCAATCCGCCCGTAGCGCTCCTGCGTGGCCTTCACCATGACCCGTACCGATTCGGGGTCGGAAACATCGGTCGTGACCGGAAGACAGTCTGCGCCTACAGTGCTCCGAATATCCTCGGCTATACGCACGGCGCCTTCACCGTCGATGTCGGCCAGCACAACATTTGCTCCGGCCGAGGCCAACGTCTGGGCGTGCGACCGGCCAAGCAAACCCGCGCCACCGGTCAGGATCACTACCCGACCATTTAGCTCAAACCGCTGCAGCGCCTCGCCCGGTTTCATTCCACTTTTCGCTTACTCGCCGGCCCGAGGCGACATAGGGACTGCAAGCGCATCAGGCGGCGCTCCGTTCGGCGGAGCGCACTACGACCCGTTCGCCGGATTCCGCAGATTGGCGGATCGCAAGTGCAATCTCTAGCGCCCTCACGCCGTCCTCCAGGGTACAGCGCGGCTGCTCCTCGGCGCGGGCAACGGCAAGAAAATGCTTCATCTCTCCCAGGAACATCGTGTTCCGCTCATAGCCTTCCGCCGCGGGCTCCTCGTGCCACGTGCCTTCCGCGGCGGACCACCATTTTAGGTCGCCTGATCTTCCGTCCCAGCGAAGCGTCCCCTCAGATCCTTGTATTGCCAGCCAGTGTTGCGGTGGTCGCTGCAGGTAATCCAGATGGACACTCGCCAGACACCCGCTTTCCAGCTCAAGAACCGCTTCGACCAAGTCCTCGACGTCGAGACCCAGGGCCTCGCTCTGGCGAGTCGCTCCCCGCACGGTATTCACTTCGCCCAGCAACCAGCGCACGTAGTCGAAGGGATGGCAGAGCGTGAGGGCTGCGCCGCCTCCCAGATCTGCCCTCGCAGCGTACGAATTGCTGTAATCCTCCCATGGGTGCCAATCGGGCAGGTACTCTCCCCAGTGGGCCCGCGCGCTGAGCGTGCGACCGATGGCTCCGTCGGCAATCAACTCTCGGGCCCGGATGAGGCCAGGGTTGAATCGGAACTGAAACCCAACCAGCAGCTGCCCTCCGCCGACCGTTAACGCGTTCTGCAGAACCTCCAATCCCTGCAGTCTGTCAGAGACCGGTTTTTCGATCAGCAGGTGACAGCCCGCCCGAGCCGCGGGGACCGCGACGTCCAGGTGCAGCGCGGTCGGGTTAGTCACGAGCGCCGCGTCTGGTCGCCAGCGTTCGAGAGCGGTCTCCAGGTCGTGCGCCACAGGGAGACCTTCCAGCTCGGCATCCGGAATCGTGCTCAAGCCGGTTCGGTAGAGCACGATGTCCTCCTGCCCCAG
>CAYHJH010000351.1:0-1856 GCA_964356605.1 uncultured Anaerolineaceae bacterium | reverse complement strand
CCGACCCTACGATCCAGGCCCTGCGCCCTGCCCTGCTCTCCGAAATGATCGGCCAGGACCGGGTGCGGGACAACCTTTCGATCCTCATTCAGGCGGCCAAGGCCCGCGGCGAGCCGATGGATCACGTGCTCTTCTACGGCCCGCCGGGACTAGGGAAGACCACCCTGGCCCATATCCTCGCCAACGAGATGGGTTCCAACTTCAGGATCACCTCCGGGCCGGCCATCGAGCGCGCCGGCGACCTGGCGGCCATCCTGACCAACCTGAAATCCATCGACATCCTATTCATCGACGAGATCCATCGCTTGGGTCGGCCGGTGGAAGAGATCCTGTACCCGGCCATGGAGGAGTTTGCGCTCGACCTCACCATCGGCAAAGGCCCAAGCGCACGCGCGATTCGGCTGCGGCTGCCAAAGTTCACCATCGTGGGCGCCACCACCCGCCTGGCGCTGCTGACCGCGCCACTGCGGGCGCGCTTCGGGGCGGTGCACCGGCTGGAGTTCTACGAGCTTGAGTCCATGAAGGCCATCGTCGAGCGGGCGGCCGGGGTGCTGAAGGTCGATATCACCTCCGAAGGCATCGACGAGATTGCCTGCCGGGCTCGCGGCACGCCGCGGGTCGGACTGCGACTGCTTCGCAGGGTGCGCGACTATGCGCAGGTCCGAGCCAACGGAAAAATCTCACGGTTGGTGGCCGGGGAGGCGCTGGAGCTGATGGAAATCGACGACCTCGGTTTGGACGACGCCGACCGCCGGATGCTTGCCACTGTGATTGAGAAATACGACGGCGGACCGGTCGGCCTGCAGACGATCGCGGCCTCGCTGAGCGAGGAGCCCGACACGATCATGGACGTCGTCGAACCGTACCTGCTGCAGCTCGGCTTCATCGACCGGACGCCCCAAGGCAGAGTCGCGACCTCGCGAGCCTACGAGCATCTGGGCCTCCGGCCTCCCGCTGGGCCTCAGCCGCGTCTTCCGGAGTTGTAGGTCGTCCCGGCGCGGCCTGAGCTCCTACCCAAAGGGCCGCCCATCCCATCACCATCATGCCTGAACTCACAACCGTTGGCCGGTGGCTGATCGTGGTCGGCCTCGGTCTGGCGGCCCTCGGTGGCCTGGTCTGGGTCTTTGGCCGGACAGGCGTTCCATTCGGCCGGCTCCCCGGCGACTTCCGTTTCGAAACCGGCAGCGTCAGCTGCTTTCTCCCGTTGGCGTCAATGATCGTACTCAGCTTGCTCTTGACGCTGGTCCTCAACCTCGTCCTCCGACTGCTCAACAAGTAGGCTTGCGCACATCCGACTTTGATTACGAGCTCCCACCGGAGCGGATCGCCCAGCGGCCGGCCTCGCCACGTGATTCTTCCAGGTTGATGGTGCTGAATCGCCGCGACGGGTCGATCGAGCACCGGCATTTCAACGAACTTCCTGAGTTCCTGCAGGCCGGCGACGCCCTGGTGCTGAACGAGACTCGGGTGATCCCCGCGCGGCTGCGGGTGTGGAAGGCACCCAGCGGCGGGCGCGGGGAACTGCTGCTGTTGCGCCGCCTTGCACCACGGACCTGGGAGGCGCTGGCCGGCGGGAAAGGTCCAAGACCTGGGACACGATTGAAGGTTGTCGGTGGCCCGTGGGCGGAGATCCTGGAGGACCTGGGCGGCCCTCGTCGGATCGTTCGGTTTGACGCGGAGATCTCGCTCAGGTTGGACGACCTCGGCGCTCCCCCGTTGCCCCCGTACATCCACGAACCGCTGCGGGATCCGGATGAGTACCAGACCGTGTTCGCACGCCATTCGGGCTCTTCGGCCGCACCGACCGCTGGGCTCCACTTCACGCACGACCTGCTGCGCAGGCTCACAGATCGAGG
>CAYHJH010000350.1:0-1866 GCA_964356605.1 uncultured Anaerolineaceae bacterium | reverse complement strand
CACTTGCCTTGGGAGCAAGGGGTCGGCGGTTCAAGTCCGCCCGTCCCGACCAGAACTTTCCCATGCCGCTCCCGCATACCAGGTTCGGATCGCCACGGGGGTCAAGGAGTTGGCCGGCAATCCGCCGGCCATAGTGTCTATCCCTGGCGGAACATCCAGCGCAAGCCGCCGCGGGCGGCCGTATGCACCGTGTCGCCGAAGCGGCACACCTCCGCGTGCCGCGCCGGGTCGAGCGGCCCTGCGAGCACGCCCGCGATGTCCTCGCGGATCTCCTCCGGCGTGCGCGCCGCACACAGCACCGTGTCGACCGAGGGATGCGAGAGCGCGAAGCGGTAGCACTCCGGCGCGGTCATCCCCTGCGAAAAACCGGCCTTGGGCAGCGGCTGGAGCAGCATCCCCCAACGGGTGGCGGTATACGCGATAATCGCTGGGCGATCGTCCCCGAAGGCGGCGAACACCTCCCTCTCCGCCCCCCGGTGCGCCGCGTTGTACCGAATCATCAGCACGTCCGCACCCACCTCCCGCGCCAGGCGCGTCGCCAGTGCTCGATTGTGGGAGGAATAACCGATGGCGCGCGTCTTCCCTTCGGCCTTGAGCCGTTGCATCGCCGTCCAGCTCTTGCCGGTCACATACCAGCGCGACTGCACCCATCCGAGCAGCACGACGTCGATCCTATCGACGCCGAGTGCGCGCGCGTTCTTCTCGAACCCGCGGAGGATGAATGCGCCCGTGGGGATGCCAAGCTCGGTGATCAGGACAAGCTCGTCGCGATGGCCGGCGCGAATCAGGCGGCGCACCCCCTCGACTACGTCCTTCATCTGCCACGTGACCAGGAACGTATTGGCGCCGTGCTCGTAGAACGCGCGTTCGATGTCGCCGCCAGCGAGCTTCAAGCCGGCCTTGCCGGAGGCGCGCACTGACCAGGCAGAAAGCGCGAGCGGTGAAACCATGATCCCGGTCTTGCCCAGCGGGCGGCGTCCGAGGCGTGGCGTGTCGTTCATCGTGACCTCCATTCTCATGTCTCCCGCAGCTTCAGCTCCAGTTCTTGAGCTTCGGCCATACCTGCGGGAGCGTCCACCCCTTTGGTTCGCGGCAGAGGTAGACCGTGAAATGCTGAGAGGGCATGGCGTACGGATGCCCGACGACGGCGGCCTCCTCGCCCCGGGCGTAATACCTTTCAAGCTCTTGCCGAGGGACGCCGAGGACGATCATGATCTCCCCGGTGTACCCGCGCCCCGATAGGAAGTTTTTTTTCGCTGTCTAACCAGGAGGGCACTTCCCTCCGGCCGGCTGTTGTGTTTCGGTGGCCGGATCGACCTGTCCGATATCATCGATCCCTTGACCACGCGCGACGCTGCTTCCGGTGGCCTTTCGCCGTCAGTATACTCACCGCGTGATGGGATGCAACCCGAAACCCATGCACACATCGGGCGTTGAAACGGAAGGAGTGGTGGGAGAAGTCCGGCCCCCGGTTGTCTTACTGCGCTCCGTAGTCCGGGAACGGGTCGGGGTAGAAATCGTCGACCGGTTTCGCAGGGGCCTTGAGGCGCGGGGTATACGTCCGCAAAAGATCATATTGTATGGATCGCACGCTACGGGTGTCGCTACTGCAGTGAGTGACATCGATGTGGTGGTCATTTCCAGCGATTTTTTCGGCTGGGATGGGGGAGAGTCCTTCGTAGTCGACTTTGCCCGAAACGGAGAAGTTCTCTACGCCGCGTAGCTCTTTAATGAATCTCCACTCAACGGGACCGCCGGGTGCGCGAACCTTCGGTTGTCACCGCCTGGGCGTGTCCGGCTCGGTCCCGGCTCGCAGACGGTCGAGGTAGACAGAGTAACTGAATGTCCGATCGCGGCGGCGACCCG
>CAYHJH010000349.1:0-1874 GCA_964356605.1 uncultured Anaerolineaceae bacterium | reverse complement strand
AGCACCGTGTTGGCGACGACTCCGAGGATGATCAGCTGTACTGCCAAGACCGCCAGCAGCGAGAAGCGCTGTCGCTGCCGCTGGCTCAATCCTGGCCAGGGTCTGGTGTTGGCTGCCAAGCGGACTGCCTCCGGGGGAAACCGAGCAACGGACTGAGAACTCTACGCACGGAGGGGGGCAGGAACCCCCCGCCCCCCTCCGGAGCCACAAGCTATCGAGTAGCGCCAATCTCCTCCTGCCAGCGAGCAACCAGTGGATCGCGCTGGGCAGCCCACTCGGTGGGGTCGTAGCCCTCGATCAACACCACATCTTCCAGGCCGAAGGTTCCTTCCGCCAGGTCGACGCCAGGCACCACCGGGATCCGGTGTGCGACGTCATTGTGATAGCGCTGGAAGGCCGGGGTAAACACAAAGTCCAGCCAGGCCTGCGCGGCCGCCAGGTTCTTGGCGCCCTTGATGATGGAGATGCCCCCAATTTCAAAGGCGGTTCCCTCCGAGGGGAAGCTGAGGATCACATCCAGGCCTTTGTCCTGCTGCACCTGGATGTCGTGGGCGAAAGCGATTCCTACGGCGAACTCGCCCGCGGCGGCTAGTTTCCCAGGGGCGCTGCCCGATTCGGTGTACTGGGCCACGTTGGCGTCAAACTGGTGATACCACTCGAAGGCAGCATCTTCGCTGCCTAACAGTTGGGCCAGGCCGCTAAGCACGGTATAGGAGGTACCGGAGGCGGCCGGGCTGGCGATTACGATTTCCCCGGCGTAGACTGGATCCAGCAGATCCTCCCAGGAGCTCGGACACTCCGCACCAAGCTCCGCCAGGCGCGCCGGGCTACAGGCAAACCCGATCACGCCATAGTAAAAGCCGGTCCAAGAGCCGTTCGGGTCCTTGATGGCGCCTTCAGGAAGCAGGTTCCACCCACTGCCCTGGTAGGCCTCCAGCAGCCCGTCCGCTGCCAAGTTGACGTGCGAGAGGTTGGTGGTTCCGAAGAGCACATCGCCCTGGGGATTCTCACTTTCTGCCCGAATGCGTTCCAGCGCTTCGCCACTGCTCATGTCCAGGCAGGTCACATCAACACCGTATTGCTGCTTGAAGGTCTCGAAGAGCACCGCCAGCTTGTCGGGGTCGAAGAGGCAAGCGTACAGGGTAAGGTCGCCACCGATGGGTGTCGGCGTGACGGCGACCTCCCTTTCGACCTCCACGACCTGCGTGACCTGGACCTCCCGCTCGACCTCGACGGTCTGCACGATCGGTTCAGGGGCCGCGCAAGCGGCGGCCAGCAGGCCCCCCAGGACCAAGAGGGCGATCCATTTCCACAACGGTTTCATTGAAGTCTCCTCCTCAGATGATTGTCGGCTTTCAAGAGAATTCCGTCGATCTCAGTTCTCGCTCCAGGCTCACCTCCTCGCGCTTTTCGACATGGTCGAATTGACTATCGTGGTCGGGTTTACAGCTTCTGCACGGTTCATGCAGTCGTCCGAGGAATTAGGCCCTGAAGGAACTCGACGCTCTTCTGGATTCCCTCCTTCGGGCTCAAGAGGAGGTCTTCGTGCTCGATGCTCAACGCACCATCATAACCCATAACCCGCAAGGTGCTCACAAAGTTACGCCAGAACAATTCGTCGTGACCGAATCCCAGGGTCACATATTCCCAGGATCGCACCCCGGGCCGGGACATCGGGCGGGTGTCCAGCCCGCCATTGAGCGCCATCTCCTGAGGATCGATCCGGGTGTCTTTGGCATGCACATGGAAGACCGCGCCGTAGCCCAACGCCCGGATCACAACGCTCGGTTCCATCCCCTGGAAAAACAGGTGGCTGGGGTCGAGGTTGGCTCCGATCGTCTCTGGCCCGCCAATCTGGCGCAGCCTCTGTAGCG
>CAYHJH010000348.1:0-1874 GCA_964356605.1 uncultured Anaerolineaceae bacterium | reverse complement strand
AGCCTCTCATGGAGCAAGGCATGCGCTTGGGGATAGACGTCGGCGGCACGTTCACCGACCTGGTCTTGATCGACGACCGGACCGGCGAGATTCGCTACACCAAGACTCTGACCACCCCGAGCGAACTGGCGCAGGGCGTGCTCACCGGGATGGACAAGATTTTGCATCTGGCCGATGCCTCCACGGACGCGGTCGAGTACATCGTCCACGGGACAACCATCGGCACCAATGCGCTCATCGAACGCACGGGCGCCCGGGTTGGTTTGATCACCACCGAAGGCTTCCGGGATGTGCTCGAGATCGCCCGGATCGAGCGGCCCGATGCGGGGCTGTATGACATGATGGTGGACCTTCCCGAACCGCTGGTGCCCCGCTACCTGCGGCTCGAGGTCTCCGAGCGGGTAGCCGCGGATGGTTCCGTCATTCGCCCGCTGGAGGAGGCCTCGGTGCGGCGCGCGGTGGACCGATTGAAAACGGAGCAGGTCGAGGCGATCGCCGTCTGCCTGTTGTTCTCATTCCTCAGTCCAGGGAACGAGCAAATCGTCCGCAGGATCTGCCAGGAGCTATTTCCCGAAGCCTCGGTCTCACTCTCTTCGGAGATCGCGCCCGAATTCCGGGAATACGAGCGAACTTCGACCACCGTGATTAATGCCTATCTCTCGCCGGTGACCGAGCGCTACCTGAGCTCGCTGGTCGAGAAACTGGAGGAACAGTTCGGGCGCGTCGACCTGCGGATCATGCAGGCCTCGGGCGGGTCGATGACGGTTCCGACGGCGAGGTCCCATGCAGTCCACATGGTGAACTCCGGCCCGGCCGGCGGAGCGCTAGCGACCGCGCTCTTCGGAACCCTCATCGGTGAGAGCAAGCTGATCGGCGTCGACATGGGCGGGACCAGCTTCGACATCGGCCTGATTGTCGATGGCCGACCGCGCGTCCGATCAGAGAGCGAGTTCGAGGGATTCCCGGTCAAGATCCCGTCGATCGATGTCCAAGGGATTGGCGCCGGCGGGGGTTCCATCGCCTGGGTCGACGCCGGCGGCGCGCTGAACGTCGGTCCCGAATCGGCAGGCGCGGATCCGGGCCCCGCCTGCTACGGACGCGGAGGGTCTCTCGCGACCGTGACCGACGCCAACCTGGTTCTGGGACGGCTCAATGCGGATTACTTCCTCGGCGCGGAGATGAGTCTGGACCTCAAAGCCGCGCGGCGTGCGATCGAAATCCACGTCGCCGGACCGCTCGGGCTGACGATCGAGGAGGCGGCTTCGGGCATCATCCGCGTGGTCAATGCAAACATGGTTCGTGGCATCGGGGTCAACACGACCCAAAAGGGCTATGACGTTCGGGAGTTCTCCTTGCTCGCCTTTGGCGGCGCAGGGCCGCTGCATGCCGTCGAGTTAGCCCAGGAGCTTGGGATCCGCCGCGTCATCATCCCGCCCCACTGCTCGGTGTTCTCCGCGCTCGGCGCGGTCGCTTCGGACGTCCGGCACGACTACGTCCAGACGACAGCACTCCCTGGGGAGGCCGCAACCCCGGGTGCGCTTCAAGAGATGTTCAAAGCTCTTGAGGCGAAGGCCCTGGCACAACTCGAAGAGGAAAGAGTTCCCACTGGAAGCAGGATCATCGAGCGCTCAGCCGACCTGAGGTACGAGGGGCAGTCATATGAACTGACGGTCCCATTCGGGAAAACCAGGGCTTCGAAGGGGCGGGCGACTGATGCCCGGGTCACGGCGGACGATGTATCCGACACGATCAGCGGCTTTCACGAGCTTCACCGGCGGGTCTACGCCTACGGCGACCCGAGCGAACGAGTCGAATTCATCAACCTGCGTGTTACCGCAATCGGAAAGGTTCCCAAGTTAACGCTTGCCCGCAAA
>CAYHJH010000347.1:0-1881 GCA_964356605.1 uncultured Anaerolineaceae bacterium | reverse complement strand
GCAAGGGCTGTGGGTAGTAGGAATGATCCCCTTCGTTCCATTTGTATCCCTCCTCCTTAGTTGGTTTTGATTGGATCCGTCAAAGGAATCGTTTCCAGGCAGGATAGTCTATATGAGGAGCACCTCCTTGCGGGTCCGTATGGTCCGCCTCCCAAAGGTGTGCCGGAATCCAGTAGTTGCGAAGGTTTCTCAGCCAGTGGCTGGGGAGCGAATTGGTGTGGGAACCAAGCCCGAATTACTCTGGATATCCTAGGGCATTCAATGTGAATCGTCAAGGTGAGATGGATTCTTTGTCAGGTGTAGCGAGCCAACGGTCTCGAACTTCTTTCCCAATGCCGTCCTGCAACGGCTGTGGTAGGCTATGCACGCCTCGCCACCCGGACGCAGCTGCATTGGGTGGCAAGCGGTCTAATAGAGCCGAGAATGGCCGGACTGGTCGGTCAAACCTTAGATCACTACCGCCTGGTCGATCAGCTCGGCCAGGGCGGAATGGCGACCGTGTACCGGGCGCAGGACCTGCGTCGCGGCGTCGATGTCGCGGTGAAAGTCCTCTCCCCAACCATTACCGGAGAAAAGCGCTTCGTCAGGCGTTTCCGCCGCGAGGCGGAGATCGTCAAGCAGCGGCTCAAGCACCCCAATATCGTCCCAGTCCTGGCTTACGGAGAGACTCAGGGCTACGTGTACCTGGTGATGCCGCTGATTCAAGGCGAGACCCTTTCGGAGCGCCTCGTCCGGAAGGGACTGACCGAGCGGGAGGCCAATCTGTGGGTCGGGCAGGTCTGCGATGCACTCGAACTGGCGCACAAGAATGGGGTCATCCATCGCGACATCAAGCCGGCCAACATCATGCTCACCGAGTCGGGAGAAGCATTGTTGATGGACTTCGGCCTGGCCCGAGACGTCGAGGGATCAGGCAAGCTCACCGGCTCGATGCTGATGGGGACTCCCGCATTCGTGTCTCCAGAGCAGGCCCAGGGGAAGAAGCTTGACCCACGCTCGGATCAGTATTCGCTCGGTGCGGTGTTGTACCTCATTGCCACCGGCCACTTGCCATTCGATTCCGACTCCCCGATGGCCTTGGTGCTGATGCACATCCAGGAGCCGGTCCCGAAGCCCAGCCGCTTCAACCCAAGTCTCAAGCCAGCCATGGAGCGGGTAATCCTGAAGAGCCTTGCCAAAAACCTCGAGGAGCGGTTTAAGGACATGGCCGACCTCAAGCGAGCCTATCAGGCGGCGCTGGCAGGAGACCCGGTGACGTGGGTGGTGGCGCCCACAGAACTCATTCCTTCCCGGGCTGCGGCCGCTCGAGGGCAGGTCGGAGGAAGACGCCCCTTCCCTGCCTGGATCATTCCCGCCACCGCCGTTCCGATCGTCGCCCTCCTGGCTGTCATCGCGATCCGGGCGGGTGCCGCGAATGGAGGAGACCAGGTAGAGCCGACCGACAGTCTTCCCGCCGGCCAGGCGACTCGCCCGCCTGTGGCCACGGCATTACCGACCGCAACCCCGCAACCTACTCTTATGCCGACGCCAGTTACGGCGGGAGCGTGCCCGGGTCTGCGTTTGATTAGCTTCGCCAAAGCAGGCAACGAGGTGAGCTGGACGATCGATAATGGGACGGGGGCGGCTGTGCAACTCTCCAACGTCGGGTTCCAGTTCCCGGAGGACAATCCGCCCGAGCAGGTTTCACTGGATAGCAAAGTGTGGCTGAATCCGAATGATATCCGGAGCATGCTGCAGGATCAAAACCCCCAGATTCCCTTCGATGATCGACTGCTCATCGGAGACGGGGATATCCGGCGGCTGGGCATCCGATTCAAATGGGGTGACCAGCCTGGCAGCTATGAGTTGGGGCTCGATTTTGAGACCAACTCAGGAAGTTGT
>CAYHJH010000346.1:0-1913 GCA_964356605.1 uncultured Anaerolineaceae bacterium | reverse complement strand
TACCATCCGATGCTGTGGGCCCGGGCCCAAGTGGAGGCAGCCGCCGAGGCCCACCTGCGGCTGACACCCTAGCGAAACCAATCCACAAGCACCTAGATCGCGGAACAGGCCAGCCTTCTTTCTCCTTCCTACGAAGACACTCGAATTGCGTTTGGGACCGGTTTCGCTAGTAAAGCCAGATCTTATTAGTCACCACCAGACAGGTTAGCCCGAGCAGGAAAACGGATGCAAAGAGCAGGATCGAGAGCACCAGGCGTTGGCCCGCGGTCATCCCGAAGATCCTGCGCTCCGGGGCGGCAGGCGGCGGCTGGAATGGAACACCGGCCTGCGCAAAGGTTTCTTCAGTGGATCTCTCTCGCAAATCATCGAACATCGTTGGCTTACTCCTCTCTGACTAGCCGGCTCGGTGCAACTCGCTACGCCGGTACCAAAGGTCTCAACTGGTAGGCGCCCGCCTCCAGAACCACCTCTTCGCCGCCCGTCCCCTCCAGGCGCAGGCCCGCCTCACGGGTGAGGCCAAGCACCCGGCCCGCATGCTCTCCCGTCCCGTTGGTAATCGCGACGCGCTGCCCTCGGTAGGCCAGTCTGGCCTCCCAGGCCGGATGGGCCTCACCCGCCAGCAGGCGACCGTACCATCGATCCGTCCCTGCGAGCACCCCAACCAGCAGCGCCTCTCTGCTTACGGTTTCTCCGCGCGAGCTCTCGATCGAAGTCGCGGGGAAGGCAAGCGAAGGCAGTCCGGCCGATTTTACGTTCACACCAATCCCCAGGATCACGTGGTCTACGCGCGGGCCGGTCCAGCTGGCTTCGGCGAGCACCCCGGCGACCTTTCCACCCTGGAGCAGCACATCGTTTGGCCATTTCAGCTCGGCTTGTAGACCGAATTCACTCAAGGCGTCTATGATTCCCATCGCACCGATTAGACCGAGCGCCCGGACCACCGAACTGTCCAGTCCCTGCGGCCTCAAGATCAGGCTCAGCGCCAGGCCGGAGCCCGCGGGCGTGTGCCACTTGCGGCCGGCGCGGCCGCGGCCTGCCGTCTGTTCGTCGGCGACCACCAGTGTCCCCTCCGGAGCGCCGTCCCGCGCCAGTTGGGCTGCCCGGTCGTTGGTGGAACCGAGGGTCGCGTAATAGTGCAGTTCCACCCCCATCCTCCCGGCCGGCAAGCCGACCTGGAGCTTCTGAATGCTCAGCACGGGCTCGATTCTAATGCGGCTGCAGGAGCCGTGCCACTCCGGTGATACAATGCCCGCGCCCATACGCGCCGGTGCCGACCAAGTGCCCCGGCAAGAGGAGCCGATGGAACGCATCTGGGCACCGTGGCGGATGGACTATATCAAGAGTCAGGGGGACATCCCCGGATGCCTGTTCTGCGATCGCCTCTCGCAGGCGGACGGCGTTGGGAACTTAATCCTGCACCGGGGAGACCAGGCGTTTGTGATCCTCAACCGCTATCCCTACACCAGCGGACACATGCTGGTAGTTCCTTTCGCCCACCTCCCTTCGATTGAGGACCTGGATGGGGCTTCCCTCCTGGAAGTGATGCAGCTTTCCTCCCGGGCAATTAGTGTCCTACGGGCCGCCTACGGCGCGCAAGCTTTCAATCTTGGGATTAACATCGGCGAGTCGGCTGGGGCGGGCGTCGCTGACCATGTTCACATGCACATCCTGCCGCGCTGGACGGGCGACACCAGCTTTATGGTCACCACCGCCGAAACCCGGGTCCTCCCGGAAGCGCTGGAAGATACCTATCAACGGCTCCGGGCGCTTTGGCGTGAGACCTCCCCCGTCCGCAGGGCGTAACCCTTCGGCTCCGCTCAGGGTGTAGACTGCTCCCCTTGCCCGCGTCAATCTTAAGATTGGTCCCTGGATCCATCCGGGGGTAACGACTAAAGTCGTTACTACCGAACGTG
>CAYHJH010000345.1:0-1931 GCA_964356605.1 uncultured Anaerolineaceae bacterium | reverse complement strand
CCCGCAGGCCGGCGCAGGTGCCGTCGGTGTAGGCGGGGATCTGGCCCACGTTTGAGAGATGCGCGATGGCCCGGGCTGCCAGCGCATCGGGGAAGGCGTGGGTGTGAATGTCAACGATGGCTGGTTGGGGCCAGGGCTGCGTAGATAGTGTGGGATGGCAGTGTCAGCAGGTCGGCGTCTGGTCGCCGTTTTCGAACAGCGATGCCCCTGGTTGCCGCTCGCCGTGGAGTTGCTGCTGCACTCCCCCGGTAGGCACATCGGCCCCGCGCTGTCGGACCCCGCTGCAATGACCGGGCTCGTGCCCACAGGCGTGCGTGATGGTGAGGCGCTGCCCCCGCTTTGTCTTAGCCCATCCCTGTCTCCTCGCCCGCGCTTGTGGTCACGGCGGAGACCGCCCCTGCAGTCGCGGTCCTTTGCCCACGAGGTGCATCAGTTCCACCACCGTGAAGATGCCGAAGCAACCGTCTGCCTCGACGATGACGAACATCCCCTGCCGGGCGAAGACCTCACGGTGCAACCCCCGAAGCCCCCGGATGACCCATCCCTGCCCCTGCTGGCTCACATACAGACGAAAGGTGTTGTAAGCGACCACCCGCAACAGCACGGACAGCTCGAGCGCCGCCGGGTGGTCGCTCCAGCATCCCTTCTCCAGCAGGAAGCCTTCCTTCAACTCGCGGTTGCCGCTGTTCTCGATGCGCCAGCGCTTCCCCCAGTGCGCCAGCATCTTCCAGGGGTCGTCGTAGTCGCGCGGCGTCACCAGTGCCAGGCGCTCGCTTTCCCCTGCCTTCGGCCCTTCCAGTGGGGTGTGCTCCACCAGTAGCCCCGTCAGTGGGCCCTGGTAGCTATCCCACGTCTGAAGGTGCCTGACCAACAACACCCGCACCCGGTAGCGTACCTTGCGCCCCTCGATCCGGCGGTAGGCCACCTTCTCTTTCCAGGGCGCGTCCACCGCCCGCCCATGCCCTTCCAGGTCGGCAAAGATCTGCATGTCTTCCCGCACCCGCACCAGCAGGTCAATGCCCAGCTCCGCCAACTCGCGCATCCAGGCGCCGTCGATGTAGGCACGGTCGAGGATCAACTGCTCGATCCGGGCTCCCGCCCCCAGTGCTTCCCCCACCATCTCCTTGCCCAGGTCCAGCTCCGTGCGCTGCCTGGCCTGCGGCTCCTTCTTCTCCGCACGCAGCCGGTGCCCGGTGATCAACTCCCGGCCACCCCGTGCATTCATCAGCACCATCAGCAGCTTGCGCACCTGGCCAGCAATCAGGCTGGTGCCATCCAGGATGTAGGTCGTGCCGCGCACCAACCGCTGCCGGTAGAGCGAGCGGTAATACACGCCCGTCGCTTCCAGAATGCTGGCTTGCTCAAGGCGGTCCTCTCCCCACAGGTCGTAGATCGTCTCGTGGCTGAAGGGAAGCTGCTTGTCGGCGCCACCCCGCTTGTTGAACCCCTCGGCCAGAACCTGCGCGTTGAACCCCAGGAAGCGCAGCACCCCCGGGTCAGTGAAGAGCACCGCAGGCACCTGCCGAATCGACGGGCAGCGCAGCAGCACGCTGGTGAGCAATACCCGCACCACCAGGTCGTCGGCGATCCCCTCCCGCTGCCGGGTGTAGCGTAGCGCGTCCAGCGCCGTGAACACCCCGGTGGCCTGCAGGAAGGCGACCATCTCGTCGAAGTGGTTGCGCCCGGACAGGTAGACCGCGTCGTAGCTGCCCAGGCGCAACGCAGCCTCGACCCGCTGTTGGTTAAGGCGCAGCAGGACGAAGGGTGCTGTTGGCTTCGGCAGTGGCGTCCGCTCCATCTCAAAGAGAGGCTTCGCCACACCCCCTGGCGGTCCCCACCAAACTATTATACCATTTTGGCCGGTCTCAGCTTGGCTGCAGCCCGCCGGGCCTCAGCCGCCCAGCCTCACCTCCACTATCTACGCAGCCCTG
>CAYHJH010000344.1:0-1938 GCA_964356605.1 uncultured Anaerolineaceae bacterium | reverse complement strand
CGTGGAATTATATCATTCGGGTTTTTGGGGGCTTGCCAGTGGTTGTATAAAGGAGCTAGAGGGCATTGCTGCTCTTCAAAGGAGGCGGCTATGGAGGAGCGGGTTTGGCACAAACACTATGACCCGGGCGTGCCTACAACAATCGAAATCCCGGACATTGTTCTGCACACGTTTTTGGAAGAGGCCGCCCGAGCGTATCCGAACCGGGCCTGCACGATCTTCAAGGGCGCGAAGATCAGCTACCGCGAGATGAATCAGTTGTCTGACCGGCTGGCGGCGGGATTGGCGGGCAGGGGCCTAAAAAAGGGCGATCGGGTGGCGATTTTCATGCCGAATTCGCCACAATTCGTCATCGCGTTCTTTGGGATTCTGAAGGCCGGTGGCGTGGTGGTTGCTACCAACCCACTGTATGCGCCGCGCGAGATCGAGCATCAGATGAACGATTCTGGAGCGCAGATGATGATGGTGATGAGCAACTTCTATGAGAAAGTCAAGCAGGTCCAGAGGAAGACCGGCCTGCGCAGGCTGATCGTCACCAACATCAAGGAATACTTGCCCAGGCTGACAAGCATTCTGTTCACTTTGGCAAAGGAGCGCAGCGGAGGACACCGGGTGAGCCTGCAGGCAGGGGATGAGTGGCTGCAGGACCTGCTGTCCCAGTACTCCCCAGAGCAAAGGCCGCGCATCGGCATCACGCCCGATGACATCGCTTTATTCCAGTACACCGGTGGGACGACCGGTATCTCGAAAGGGGCGGTCGGGACCCACCGCAGCCTGGTTGCCAATACCCTGCAGTGCCGGGCATGGTTGGGCGATGTGGAGCAACCACCCGGAGGGGACGTCACCCTGCTGGCCCTACCGTTGTTCCATGCGTATGGGCTGCTCGTCGGGATGATGGCCTCCGTGCAGGCCGGCGCGGCATTAGTGCTCATCCCGAACCCCAGGGACCTGAAGGACGTGCTGATGAGCATTGATCGCTACAAGCCCTCGTTGTACCCAGGCGTGCCCACCATGTACAACGCCATTAACAATCATCCCGACGTGTTGGCGGGGAAGTACGATCTGAGCTCGATCAAGGCCTGCGTCTCGGGTTCGGCGCCGCTGCTGCGGGAGACGAAGGCAAAGTTTGAAGAGCTGACCGGCGGCAAGCTGGTGGAGGGCTACGGCTTGACCGAGTCCATGGTTGCCACGCATGGCAATCCGATCAACGGCGAGAACCGAATTGGGTCAATCGGGATTCCCTTTCCATCGGTGGACTGTCGGGTTGTCTCGCTGGAAGACGGCGTCACGGTGCTGAATCCGAACGCGGTCGGAGAGTTGGTGATCCAGACCCCCAGCCTGATGAGGGGTTACCACAACATGCCCACTGAGACCGCCAATACCATCCGCGACGGCTGGCTGTACACCGGGGATATCGCCTATATGGATGACGACGGGTACTGCTTTATCGTCGACCGAAAGAAGGAGTTGATCAAGCCCAGTGGGTTCCAGGTGTGGCCGAGGGAAGTTGAGGAGGTCATCGCCGAGAACCCGAAGGTGATGGAGGTCGGGGTCGCTGGCATTCCAGACCCCTACAGGGGGGAGACGGTGAAGGCCTGGGTAGTGCTCAAACCCGGGGAGACGGCGACGGCCGAGGAAATCCGGGACTGGAGCAAAGAGCGGCTGGCGGCTTACAAAGTGCCGAGCGCGATCGAATTCCGTGACGAGCTTCCGAAAACCATGGTGGGGAAGATCCTACGGCGCGAGCTAGTTCGCCAAGAAAAGGAAAAGGAGAAGCAGGAGCAGCCAAAGCCCGGCTGATCTCGAGCACGCGCAACTCCCGAACCGGCCAGAGTCGGCTAGTTGCGACCTGAGGCACGCAGTGTGCCCCCGCCGAGTCTGGCCTGATTCGACATGCGGCAGTTCAAACCGAAGTAGGCGCAGAATCAAAAGGGCCCC
>CAYHJH010000343.1:0-1938 GCA_964356605.1 uncultured Anaerolineaceae bacterium | reverse complement strand
AGAAGAGGCCTCGCTTAACCTTTCCGTCATCGTCGCGCTGCCAGCCATTACGCTCGCCACCTGGATCGCCCGGCGGTTGCTGGACCGCCGCTCATTCCGGTCACTGGGGCTGGAACTTGGTCCGCAGTGGATGCGAGATTTGCTGGTGGGCGTTGCCATCCCTGTTCCGCTGTTTGCCCTGATCTTTCTCTTTGAGGCTGGAATGGGTTGGCTCGAATTCCAAAGCTGGGGATGGGTGGAGCGGGGACTTGGGGCGATGGCCGGGGGCCTGCTGCTTACCTTGCTCGCCTTCGTGGCGGTCGGCTTCTACGAAGAGCTATTGTTCCGCGGTTACTATCTGCAGAACCTAGAGGACGGCACCAACGTGGCGGTGGCGGTGCTGGTGAGCTCTTCGGTATTCGGGCTGGCTCATCTCGGCAACTACCATGCCTCGCCAACTTCGACCGTCGGCATCTTCGCGGCCGGGTTGTTTCTTGCCTACGCATGGGTACGCACCCGGTCGCTCTGGTTACCCATTGGCATCCATGTCGGCTGGAACTTCCTGCAAGGCCCGGTGTTCGGGTTCGAGGTCAGCGGCACTCCCACCCCCTCGCTCGTCCAGCACTCCGTCAACGGTCCGGTTCTCGTGACCGGCGGGGCTTTCGGACCGGAAGCCGGTCTGGTGGTGCTACCCGCCATGGCGATCGGGGCAGGGTTGATTTGGCTCTATACCCGCGATCGGCAAAAAGCTGTCCACGAGCCGGCGGAACCTCCCTTCTCAGGCAGGCCTCCAGCCTAGCCCCCGTAGTCTAGCGTTCCCCTTCTGACTCACCGCCAAATGTAGCGACTTGACTCCCCAGCACATTTGTTCTATACTCACGAAACCGAACAAACGTGCTAAGGGAGGTGCGGAATGTCGGTCTACACAAGTCATCTGAGGCGAACGGAAGTAGCGACCAGCGCTCGACCCTGGATTGGAGCGCTGAAGAACGAGCGCGACCGGGTGCTCACGCTGATCATGTTCGGCGCCCTGGTCACCTTCGAACTATTCAACTTCAGCACCACCGAGTATGCGCTCAAGGACCTGCTCGGCGATCTCCGGTTGGGGACCGCTCAGTGGGCGACGATTCTCGCCCTGGCCTTCAGCGCGGTGGACTTTGCCGGCGTAGCCTGGCTGTTTACTCCGAAGAAGAGGAGCCGAGTCGAGGCCTGGTACCTGATCGCCGCCTGGCTGCTGGCAGCCACCATGAACGCTATGCTCACCTGGTGGTCGGTCTCGCTGGCTCTGCTGAGCAATGGGTCGCTCGGCAATGAGGTCATCTCGCGGGAGACGTTGCTTTCCGGAGCTCCGGTCTTCGTGGCGGCTCTGATCTGGCTGCTGCGGGTGCTATTGATCGGCAGCTTCACGCTCGCCGTCCGCCAGCCGGCAAGGGACGATGTTCGGCCGCAGAGTGGAATTGGTGAGCCCGTTTTGACGACAGCTCACGCGCCAGCTCGCGGCCCTGCCAAGCGGACCCTCATCGCCCAGCCGATCCGCCAGCGCTGACGATCCATGCGACCTGCAGGGGCGTTCCTCTGGCTGCCAGTCTTCCTGGCAGCCAGCTTTCCTCTCGGCGTATTCACTGCTTGGGCGGCCTCGCTTTCCGTCCGGACCGTTGATCCGAGCCCCCCGCTGGAGCAGCAGGCGGCGCCTACACCTGCAGCGATCTCGGCCGCCTTCACACCCGAGGTGCGCTATTGGGCTTCGGACATCGTGCGCTGGTCCGGGCAGTACAACCTGCCGGTGGAATTGGTAGCCACGGTGATGCAGATTGAATCCTGCGGCCACCCGCAGGTCCAATCTGCGGCCGGCGCGCTTGGGCTCTTTCAGGTCATGCCATTCCATTTCACTGCCGGCGAGGATGCACTGAATCCCGAAGTTAACGCCTCGCGTGGGCTGAGCTACTTAGCCCGCGGGTT
>CAYHJH010000342.1:0-1952 GCA_964356605.1 uncultured Anaerolineaceae bacterium | reverse complement strand
TCGCTTCTATTGCCGGCATGAATTATCCGAACGCTGGACGCTTACCCACGCAGGAACTCGATACCGCAATGCCACTCTAGAAGCCCGGCCGGAAACCGGCCTTGCGGGCGGAATTCTCAGGCGTTAGGCCGAGGCTATAAGCTATGGACAGGGTGACTGTGGTGATGAAAGCCATCATCGCGCCAACTATTGGGGCAAAAAGATGATAGCGACCGCTGCCTCGGCCTCCCATCAGGCCGATCTTGGTCGCCACCAGTGTCAGATTCGCTACCATGGCCGCCATCAGCAACTGGTACAGCGTCTTGACTCGCCCAAAGTAGCGTGCCTGTCGCATCCCCAGTTGCATGAGGCGGGCGATGCGATGCTCTGCCGCCTGCCTCAACTCGCAGTAGGGGCTAAAGGCTTCGCTGCGTTGAAACGCCCGCGCCTCTTGCAGCAGCGACTCCTGGGGATGCAGGCTCACCGTCCGTCCCTTGCCCGGACCGGCCCTGACACATTGCCCCCGCAGCTCACAGACGGCGCACACCTGCGCGTCAAACTTGAACCCCATCCACTCCTGACTCTCGCCATTGCGATCGTTGCGGCGACCAATGGACTCCAGCGTCTGGCACTCTTGGCCACCTGGACACGTACAGGTCTTGTTTTCCAGGTCGATTCGGAAGTCCTCTTTGGGGATCTGGGCGCTGTTCGGCCTATCTGGCACTTTGGCCACCAACTTGCGTCCGGCGTCAGCAAACCCCTGCCGGGTGGTCCCATCCCCGTAGGCACAATCGCCAATCGTTTCCTCGACCTCGACCTGGGCGTTCTCCTCGGTCTGCTCGACCAACTCCAAGGCTTGCTGGTTGTCCGGCGCGTTCCCAGCCAGCACGGCCACCGCGGTGATCAACTGGCTCTCGGGATCCACCGCCACCGCTGCTTTGTGCCCGTCAAAGCGCTTGGCCTTGCTCTTGCGCCCGTGACGCATCTCGGGGTCATGCACCGATATCACCCGATCCGGGCTCACCCCTTCCTTGATGCTGGCCCCTTCCGGCTTGCGCTCCACGTCCTGCAACAGCAATTGGGCCAGCAACTCAGCAGCCTCGACCAATTCCTTGTGCTCGTCACTCTCCGCAGCATGCGCGCTAAGGGCCTGACGCGCCATCTCCAAGAGTCGATCGGCATCGCCAACGACGCTATTCAGGAACTTCTGCCTGGCCTTGGCATCCCCCCAATCGATCTGGGCCTCAGCCTTGATGCTCGCCGGACCAAAGTAGCGCGACAGGTCGTGCGTCTGGGCCCAGGCCTCGGGCTTCGTCCCATCCACAGAGGCCAGCACCCGAATGAGCTTTACAATTCCGTCGGCCAGCAGGTTGTAGGTATCCTTGACGGCGCCCCGCCCCAGGATGTTGCTCGTATCCAGAACCGCCTTGATCTTACCATTCTTCAGGTGGCCAGTCTGGCGAGCGAAGGAGAGGCTCTTGGCAAAGACAGCGCCCATCTTCTCATGCAGGATCAACTGGGCCCGGAACAACTGGAGTGTGCTCTTGGCGAAGGGACGATCCCCGATGTCAATGCCCAGGGCCACCTTCCAGCGAAGATCGAAATCGGCCCTCTCCTTGGCCTCCTCGTCGGAGACCCGATCGTGGGCTTGGAGCACGAGGGCCGTAGCCAAAAGGCTGGGTGGCACGCTGTTCCGCCCGTTGTCAGCGCAATAGAGGCTGGCGAACTCCTCGTCGCGGAAGAGTTGCCCCCGCTGGGAGGCCAGAAAACCATAGAAGGACTGCTTGCCCACAAGGTCAAGGTAAAGATTATCCGCCTCAAAAAGGCCCCATCGCTTCGACCACTTACCAATCATCCTAATTATCCTCCATCTATTAGGAGGTATTATACCATACCAGCCAGTAAACCGGCAAATATCCAGTCCGCTTACCGGCGCCAGCCAGCCCCTCTGCGCTCACCGACCCAGCCCGATG
>CAYHJH010000341.1:0-1960 GCA_964356605.1 uncultured Anaerolineaceae bacterium | reverse complement strand
TCACAACGCAGGATACCTGGCAACGAAGCGGCGGCCCGCAGCACCTGTACGTGATGTCTGGCCATGGGTCCGATCATCCTCCTTTGCCCCCCGGCGGCGCGGCTCCTCCGCGCTCGCACCGGGCGGCAGGCTATCGGACCCGCTCCGCTTCAAGGGGCCAGAATTTCCGGAACCGACAACACCGAGCAGCACGTGTCCTAGCAGCAGCTGTTGCGTGGAAGCGTAGCTGATGCAGAACCGCACCTCGAGAATCCTCGGTGGACGCAAGACGTGCAGCACGGTCTTCGTGCTTCTGAGCTCTCCCCGGATCCAGTTCCGCCCCACTGAGTTGCCGCCCTCAGGCCTCTTCCCGCGATGCTTGCATTCTGCACGCGGGCAGGCATCGCTGAACCGACAGCAATTCGATGTAGATGATCACGGCGCCAACCGATAACTGGCAACAGGTGCACCAATCCTGAACTACGCGGTCAATTCCTGGGAGAAGGCCATGCCGGTCGGAGTCCGGATCCTCGCGGTCGATGACAATCCCCGCAACCTCGCCATCCTCGAGAGGTGCCTCGGTCACGAGTTCCATCTGACCCCCGCCGCCTCAGGGCAGGAGGCTCTCGAGATCGCCCCCCGCCTGCGCCCCGACGTCGTCCTGCTCGACATCATGATGCCCGGCCTCGACGGATACGAGACCTGCCGTCGGCTCCGGGTGCTCCCGCAGCTCACGGGCGCCAAGATCATCATGGTTTCGGCCAAGGCGATGACCTCCGAGCGCCTCGAAGGCTACGCCGCGGGCGCGGATGACTACATGGTCAAGCCTTTCGACCAGGACGAACTGATCGCCAAGGTGCGCGTGTACGTCCGCCTCAAGTCCGTCGAGGAGGTGGACCGGCTCAAGTCAGACCTCTTGGATCTCCTGAGCCACGAGACCGGCACGCCACTCACCGGCATCATGGGGGGCCTTGCTCTGCTGCGCGATACCACCGGCCTCTCGGCAGAGCACCTCGAGCTCTTGGAAGTGGTAGAGGCGAGCACCCAACGTCTCCAGGCCCTGGTGCAGCGGGTGTGCCTGATCACCCAGCTCAAAGCTCGATCAATGCCGGTGATTCGCGATCCCTTCGACCTTCGCGCCCTGGCCGCGGACGCTCTCGAGGCCGTGCACGGCGAAGCCGAGAAGGCGCGGGTCAAGACGATGCTGGAGCCGGGAGAATCCGTGCCCGCCTCCGGGGATGCCAGCCTCCTGCTCTGGGTCGTGGAAGCGTTGCTTGAGAACGCGATCCGCCTGAGCCCGCGGGGCGGGCTGGTCGCCGTGCGCGTGGGGCTGGAGGCATCGCGCCCCTGCCTCTCGGTTTCCGATCAGGGCCCCGGGATCGGACCGGAGTTGCTGCCGCGCCTCTTCCAAGAGTTCGTGGTGGCCGATATCAAACACCACAAGAAGGGCAGTGGCTTGAGCCTCGCGGCCGCACGTCTGGTCGCCGAGCATCACGGCGGTGAGCTTTCCGTGGAAACCGAGCCGGGGCGCGGCTCGGTGTTCCATTTGGAACTCCCCCCTGCACCAAGCGCGGCTGCGGCGGCTTAGGGCTGCCGTGTCGGAAACCCATTCCCCTCCCCCAAGCGGCGTGGGCGGGAAGCGGACGGGCTTGATCAGCGTCCAGACCCGGATCACGCTGCTCTTGGCGGTCACCGCCGCCGCCTTCATCGCCCTGCTGCTTGTGATCCAGGGCGGCTGGCACCGGCAGGTCGATCTCCTGCTCCACGATCGGGTCCAGGAGACCGATGGCGTGCTGCGCCGGGTACTCGAGCTGCGCGGCAGCGGCGCACGCATCCATGCCGACGACTATACGCGCTGGGACGACTTCGTCACCTTCGCACACGAGCAGGATCCCCACTGGGGGAGCGTCAACCTCACCCAGAGCATCGCCACCTTCAATCTGGATGTCGCCTGGGTGCTGGACGACCAGTTCCATGACAT
>CAYHJH010000340.1:0-1966 GCA_964356605.1 uncultured Anaerolineaceae bacterium | reverse complement strand
AGGTAGCGCCAGTCAGGGCCGATGATCTGCCCACCCTCCAGCATGGAATCCATCGTGGTCTTGAGCCGGCTCTCTGAGGCGCGCACCGCGTCTTCCGCGAGCTTGCGCTCTTCAATCTCCTGACCCATGTTCTCCAGCGTCGTCCTTACCTGCCGGCTCATGTGGTTGAAGGATTCCGTCAGGAGCGCCAGTTCGCGGCTGCCCCGGATGGAGATGACATGCCCGACATCGCCGGCGGACAGTCGCTGGGCGGCGGCGGCCAGATCCCTCAGCGGCGAGGTGATCGAACGGCTCAAGCCGAACGAAACCAGGGCGAAAGAGAGCACAGAAGCTGCGGTTACCCAGGCCATCAGTCGTTGGAAATCGGCAACCGGTCGGAGGAGGATGTCCCTTTGCTGATAAACGACGGTAGTCCAGCCGAGATCGTTCACCGCGGCGGCAAGTTGTTCTTCGTACGACCCCTGTGTCTGGCTGCTGTCTTGTTCAAGCGCCGCGTACCCGAAGATGGACCGTCGCCCGTGGATATCGTCGCTTACATCGACCCCCGCGTCCGCCTGCGCCAACGCCGGCATGAACCCGGGGGAGGGCGAAGGCGGGTTGGGCGGGTCGCCTTGCAGCGCGCTGTCGAAAATAACTTGGCCTGAGGCATCGACCAGGATGACATCGTCGGAGTGGCCAGAGGCGGCCATTGCCACAAGGGAGAACAGCTCGTCCACGGCCAGCGTGGAGCGAAGGACACCGATCAGTTGGCCTGCCTGGTTTGTGACCGGAACCGCCACCAGCACCGCGGTAAGGCCCGCACTCTCGTCATACGTCGGTTGAGAGAGATAGGTCGCGCCGATACCCCCATTCCATGCTTCCTGCCACCACGCCTCGTCGGCCTGGTAGTAGTCCGTCAGGCGCCCGGTGGCCGCCGCGGTCCCTCCGTACCGGTCGGTAATGAAGATCTCAGAGTGATCCGGGAAGCCGGCGAGGAAGTCGACCAGCTTCTCGGCCGCGGGGTTCGTGCCCGGGACCGTGACGCGCACTATGAGGGGGTCATCCGCGGGCGCTGTCGGCCATGACCGGTCGAGCGCCCGAATCTCGGCGAGGATATAGTCCGTGGTGCCTGAGTAGCCGGCATTCTGAGTCTCGATCTCGCTCCGTATGACGACAGACCGTGCGAGGACCTGGGTCTGGCCCACCTTCTCGCGGAAATAGAGGAGAACCACGTTGTTGAGGCCACTGGCCTCGGCGCGTAGGGTTTCCCCAGCTTCCTGGACGATGGCGGCTTCTGCAGATCGAGCCACGACCCAGGCGAGAAGGGCAAGGATGATCGACACCAGGATCCCGGTGGCGAGGGTCATCTGGGTTGCCAGCCGCCACTGCCGCGGATCGAGGGTGGTGATCTGTGGTCTGGGTCGGGAAGTGTCGGTCATTGCTCTGACAAACGGGGGCCTGAGCGAGTATAGAGGCCCTCTCCTGCGAGTTGCGTTACAGAGCATTACAGTTCCTTCTCACCGTAATACCCAGCGGGGGACATTCTCGCTCTAAGCCGAACTGCAGGCAAGCCTGAACAGTGAGCGGGTGATCGATTCGTGGGACAACAACAATCGATGAGCCTCGTTATTGACCAGCCGAGAATGTCAGCATATAATGCTCTTAACCCCACCCCCCTGGGGGGGGATGACCTCGACCCGCCGGCAATTGGGCGGAGGCGTCGCAAGCGAAGATGGCCTAGCCTCTTCGCAGGGGTATTACAGATCGCCAGGACGGTTGCTAGGAGGCGAAGAGTACCGAAAGCCCTCGGCGGGCTTAGAGCCGCCGCTGAAGTCGAAGCAAGGGAAGGGACAGATGGAAAAACAGGAAACCTTGAGGCGGATGAGGACGGTGGAAGGACACGTTCGAGGGATCGAGCGGATGCTCGAGAGTGATGCCTATTGCATCGACGTGATTCGCCAGATCCAGGCGGTGCAGTCTGCTCTCA
>CAYHJH010000339.1:0-1968 GCA_964356605.1 uncultured Anaerolineaceae bacterium | reverse complement strand
AGCGGCATGAAAGAATCGTCGCGCCGCGGAAAGAAGCGAAGATTTAGTAGTACAGCCTCGCCCTGATGTCGGGACCGGCGTTGTCGGTCATATTCTGCGCCAAGCTGTGCGCGGCGCTGAAGAAAGCCAAGCTGCTGAGGCAGGTGCCGTCCCAGGTTTGGAAGAAAGACTGGGTGGTCCATTGTCAGCCGGCCGGCACCGGCCGCAAGGTGCTGGATTACCTGGGCCGCTACGTCTTCCGCATCGCCATCACCAACAGCCGCCTCGAACAGATCGATAACGGCCAGGTCAGGTTCTGCTATCGGGACGGCCGGACACAAAAATTGCAGCGGCTGACTCTGCCGGCTGTCGAGTTCATCGGTCGCTTCTTGCAGCATGTGCTGCCGCGGGGTTGCGCCAAGGTGCGTTACTACGGGATCTGGAGTAACTCCTCTCGAAAGCAACTGGATCAGGCCCGTGTTCTGCTGACCCCACCGCCGGCCACCGCCTCCGACCCGTCCGCCCCCCTCGCGCCCCTGCCCGAGCCAGCCGCCCTCGCTCCCACCCCGGCACGCTGCCCGCATTGCCGGATCGGGCAGTTGATCGTCATCGAAGTGCTGCTTCCCCGAAAGAAGTTTCCGCCATGACGACCCAGTGGCCAGCCGCCCCATCCCGCTATCTTCCGTTCAGCGCGCTGTCCTGCTGGCGCGTGAGCGGCGCAGTGTGTCCTTGCTCCGTCCCGCAGCACCTCAGCCAGGCCATTCCGACCCGCCCGCCAGTCCGCAGGGGCCGCTCCAGCCTCTGTGCCAGTGTCGGGGAACCTGCCAAACCCCGCTCGCTGTACTACGCAGAAGCACGAAAAGCCCGTTGAAAACCCAAACCGCCTGAAGGCGGATTCAGTTCAACCTGGATTCTGTCGCGGCTTACGCGCGACAGGAATCCTTAATTTATTAGGTGGCAGGCAGGCTATTGACGCCGCAGCTGCGCTGCTAGAGCCTGCCCGATTTGTTGAGCAGCACCAACGATGTCTTTACGCATCATGGCGTCTGCCGGCGATCCCTGCGCTCCTCCTCTGCCATTCTGCCAATTCACCGCGGCGAGGAGCTCCCCCGACTTGGCACTCACCACCCGAACCGTCGCGCTCTGTGGCTTCTTGTCGTAACCGGCGACCGACCTGACGGTCAGAACAGCGCTAGCACCTCGCTCCCGCAGCGCGGTCAAGCTCCTCGGCTGCAGCAGCTCGATTTCGCTGAGATTAAGACGGAGGAGCAAGTTGGATGTTTCCTGAGAGTCCATCACCCGAATGCCACGATTGAACAACTCGGTTCCGATCGCGTCCGCGAGTACGCCGCCACTGGGGGCGAGTGCAACCGTTTCGATGGACTCCGGGAGCGGCCGGAGCGCCTGCGGTGCGCTGACCCTGGCGCGGGCACACCCGGCGCAGAACAGGAGCACGAGGGCGAGTACCGCTTTCCCAGTCACAGATGGCCACTCTCGCATCATGAATCTCTCCTCTCCGCTGGCGAACGCGCAGTGAGGCTCGTTGCCAGCTAACGACCAAGCTCACCGGCTGCCGGAGCGCGGTGCGCGCAGGGAACCAAACCGGCCAGCGGTTTCGCAGTCCGGTGCAGCGCAGAGTTAGCTTGGGCCTTCCATGTGCTTCGCATATTTATTTAGGACCGGGGCGCCATCCATCACGGGATATACGACACCCCTTGAATCCAGGACTTCGCATCGATTGATCCTCTCAAGGGGCCAATCCACCAATCGGACCTGCTGATAATCCAGGACTATTTCGTAGTATGCGCTCTCCGACAGGACTATAGGCTTCCCACCCTCACGAAGTGGGTCTACAAACCTCTTGCCATCCGGGGAGTGCGCGATAAGTTGCCGCGGAGAGGATGCCCGCCTCCCAACATTGGCGATCCGTATGATGACCGCATCCGCCATGTTCGCGAAGCTTTCGAGATATTCCGCCGATGCCTAGAG
>CAYHJH010000338.1:0-1979 GCA_964356605.1 uncultured Anaerolineaceae bacterium | reverse complement strand
AGGAGGACGCGCCGGCCCAGGCCCTCGCCGAGGAACCCGAGATCGATCTGCGCGTCGACTTGAGGCCGCGCCTCATCCACGAGGAGAAGACCGTCCTCACCTTCATCCTGATGGTGGCTTCGGCGACGATCATCCCCGGGGTCAGCGAGTACACCTTCGCCCAGGACATCACCGTCCGCGACTCGCACGGCTTCCTGTACGCCTCGGACCATTGGCAGGCGCGGTTCGTCCGCTACGGCGGCGGTAACTTCTCAAAAACTCGTGGGGTTTAGGGGCCCTGCGCGTGGACCTCGATGAGCTCGAAGAGTGGCGGGATGAGGTCACGGGCGAGGAGGCGGTCGTTGAGGTAGGTCCAGAACGAGACGCCGAGCTTGCGGCAGGTCTTCTTGAGGCTGGCGAACGTGTCTCGAGCGCGCCGGCCGTCTTCGTTCCGCGTGCCGCCGCTGATTTTCCGGCGCTTGACGTATTCGCGGATGTCGCCCTCGCTCAGGTTGTTGTGCAACGGCAGTTCGGGACGGTCGAGGACCAGGAGGAGCTCGCGCTTGTTCTGCCCCATCCGCTTGAGCGCCAGGTTGAGGGAGATGAAGGAGGTCTTCGTCGCGCACAGCTCGTCGAACCGCCGCTCAAGGGCTTGCTTGCCCTCTGGGCTGGGAGCTGCCTTGTAGGCCTTCAAATCCCGGTAGAGCTCCCAAACAGCCGTGCGGACGTGCTCCAAGGCTGCCCGGTCGGCGTCGTTGAAGCCGACCAGCTTGGCGAGGAGGCGCTCGGCGTGAATCCAACACAGGGCGTGAAGCAGGATGTTGAACTGGCCCGCGTCATCGCTGATGAGGGCCAGCGCCGGGTTGACGCCCCGGAGGACAGCGCCCAGGAGTGCGCCTTCTGTCGCAATGCGAACGTGGCGTTCCCGCGTGATGTCCCAGCCCCTGAGGGCGGCTTTCCACTCGCGCTCGTCGGGGAATGTTCGCTCCCCAATAGCGGCCAGCTTCTCGAGAACATGCTTGGGCATGTTCTGAGCGGCCATGTACTCGAGCGCTTCCCCGTTGAGCACGTAGTCCGTGCGACCTGCGCGTAGAAGCTGCAGGAAGTTGATGCGGCTCTTGCTGTCCGTGGTTTCGAACCAAGCGAACCACTCGTTCCCGATGTGTGTGCAGACGCCGTTCTTCCCTTGGTGACGGGCACCCGTGTCGTCCACGTGGATGTATTGCGAGACGCGCAGACCGACCCGGAGAATCTCATCCTTCTCCCGGTGGAACTGTTCCTTGCCCTCGGTGATGAGGCGGTGGAGCTGTCCCGAGGAAATAGACACCCCCCATTCGTGCAGCTCCTCCAGAATGAGCGGCTCGGTCACCTGCGCGTGGTGGTACTGGTAGAGGACGAAGCTGCGCATCGTGGGTCCGAAATGCCCGCCCGCCGCCTCCGGCGGCAGCTCCCCCGTCACCAGGGCCCCCTGCGGGGTTAACCATTTCTCGAGCCGGTACAGAACGGTCTCCGTCTTGATGATCAGGTCCTGCACGGTCCAGTCCGCGTAGCCTTTGAACTCGCTGCCCTTCGGGACGTTCTTGACCCGGATGACCTCCGTACGATCAGGCGGGCGTTCGTCCTTCTGCTGCCTCTGTCCGCCCCCGCCACGCTTCCCCTTCTCCCTTTGGTTCAGCCGCGAGGGCCCAATCGACGGCTTCCCCTTTTGACCCTTGAGTCGAGCGACCTCGTCACGGAGAGCCTGGTTCTCCTCCCGCAGCCGGTAGTTCGCCTCCTCCAGAATCGCGACGCGCGCGAGCGCCGCATCAAGCTTCGCCTCGAGCTGAGTAAGCCGATGCGCCTGTTCAGCGATGCGGAGCGCTTGCTCCCCATTGATACGCTCAAGGTCCGCGATGCGGAGGTCTTTGGGGTCCGGGCAGATCTCGGCATTCAGATCTCGCGCCCGAGAAAGTCAAGCGATATCCCCCGACGTCCCCGCCACGACTTTTTGAGAAGTTACC
>CAYHJH010000337.1:0-1999 GCA_964356605.1 uncultured Anaerolineaceae bacterium | reverse complement strand
TTCAAAGGTAGAGCTGATGCTCGCGGATGTACTCCGCCACACCACCGGGGACCAGGTAGCGGAAGGGTAGACCCTCCTGAACCCGCCGCCGAATGTCGCGTGCCGACACATCCACAAGCGGGACGTCGAGCAAGCGGAGTTTGGCCGCCAGCCCCGGAACCTGCCGCTCCAGTTGCGTGAGATTCGATTCAACCATGGGCCTGCGCAGCACCGCGATGGAGTGACAGAGATCTACCAGTCGAGCTGGCCGGTGCCAGTTCGGAAGATCGATCAGCGAGTCTTCCCCCATCACGTAGGCCCAGGCCTCATCGGGTTGGGACGCGGTAAGCAGTTCTAATGTCTCCGCCGCGAAATGTGGACCGGGCCGATCGACCTCAGTCCGCGAGAGTTCGAAGCGGGAGTCGCCTCGTATAGAGAGCGCGACCATTTGGATGCGGTGCTCGACCGATGTGATCGGCTGCTCAGGCTTGTGGGGCGGCTCGCCGGTCACAACCCATAGCACCTTGCTGAGCGAGAGTGCCCAAGCTGCCTCATCGGCCAGGACCAGGTGTCCGACGTGTGGGGGATCGAAGGTACCGCCGAAGACGCCGATCACTCTTGCCACTCCAATTCGTGATCGCCAATTCGGACCGTGTCTCCGTGCTGAACGCCAGCCTCGCGCAATGAAGCCGTCACCCCCAACCGGGTGAGGATCCGCTGAAACCGCCGAACCGCCTCCTCATATTCCCAATAAGTCATCTCCGCGGCCCGTTCAATGGCCCGGCCTTCAATCTTCCAACTACCATCTGCCGCCCTGGAGATCTTGACCTGCGTCCCATCCGGCTCCGGCGAGTAGCGCGGAAGCTGCTCCTCCGGTTCCACCACGACCTGCTGCGCCAGCTGGTGGGCCTCCAGCAGCAGCTCACGCAACCCTTGGCGGGCGAGCGCCGAGATCGGCCGGGGTCGGACTCCTCGGCGATGGAATTCCGCTTCCAGTTCAGGCCACTTCGCTGAAACTTCAGGCAGATCGGTCTTGTTGACCGCGACGACCTGGGACTTCAGACCGAGCTGTTGCTCGAAAAGCGCCAGCTCTGCGTTGACCTGCGAGTAGTCGGCCAGTGGATCGGACGCCGATCCGTCGATCAGATGGATCAACGCGCGGGTGCGGGAGATGTGCTTGAGAAAGCTGGTCCCCAGACCAGCGCCTTGATGCGCTCCTTCAACCAGACCGGGGATATCTGCCAGCACGAGCGAGACCTCGTCGTCGAGATCGGCTACGCCCAATTGCGGCTCAAGGGTAGTGAAAGGATACTCGGCGATCTTGGGGCGGGCGTTGGTGACTGCCGCCAGCAGAGTTGATTTCCCGGCATTCGGTACGCCCACAATCCCCACATCCGCGATAAGGCGCAGTTCGAGCCGCAGCCGACGCTGCTCGCCCGGCTCGCCCTTTTCCGCCATCCGCGGCGCTTGATTTCGAGAGGAGGCATAGCGCGCATTTCCCCGGCCGCCCCGCCCACCTCTGCATATCACCAACCGGTCTCCGGGCCCAATCAATTCACCCAGCCGCCGATGCTCTTGATCGTCGTGGACGATCGTGCCGGCTGGGACCGCGATCAGTTCGTCCCGGCCGGCCCCCCCCGACCGATTGCTCGGGCCCCCGGCGCGTCCGTGCTCGGCCACAAAGCGTCGCTTGTGGCGGAAATGGGAGAGAGTACTTTGCGACGCAGAACAGACCAGCACGAAGTCGCCCCCTCTGCCTCCATCTCCCCCATCCGGGCCGCCGCGCGGGACGTACTTTTCGCGGCGGAAATGGACGATCCCATCGCCACCCTTGCCTGAGGCTACAGAAATCGTGACTTCATCTAGGAACATCGCCAGCACTGCCTCGTTTGTGGTTGATGACTGGCGGGAGCAGCTACCCCCCGCTTCACCGCCCGGACTTGTCCGCCAATGGACTAGGTGCTTGCAGATCCCCTTTGTGGAATTGGCTCCCCGAATACGCGGGAGCGGAAACCCGCGC
>CAYHJH010000336.1:0-2019 GCA_964356605.1 uncultured Anaerolineaceae bacterium | reverse complement strand
CTCCATGCGCCGGATACGGAAGCTGACCAGGAAAGCCATCGCCAGCAGTCCAGCCGCGCCGAACATGGGCAGTGCCGCAGCGGCCTGCTTCGAGAGGGAGGCGATCCGCGTCTGCAGGAGTAAGCCGGCCAGAATCGGCCCGATCACGAGGGTGAGACTGTTGGCCGACTGGAACGCCCCCAACACCCTGCCGCGCATGGTCGGCGGCGAAAACCGGCTGATGATCGACTGCAGCGACGGTTGGCTGACTGCGTTCGAAGCCGCGAGTGGGATAAATGCAATCGCCGCGACGATGGCATCGCGTGCCAACGCGATCCCCAGGAAGGCAATAATCCTTGCGAAAGCTGCGGCCGCCACCAGCCGCCGTTCACCAAATCGAGTGACGAGCGGCCCGACGAAGAAGCTCTGAGTCGTCACGCTGACCACTCCAACCCAGGTCAGTAGCAAGCCAATGTTGCGCTGAACGGTCGCGAGCGGCAGGTCGGGAAACAGGTTGCGGCGGGCGAAAATCGGGAGGCTGGACTGCATCAGCGAGAAACCCAGAAAGGCCAGGACCGTGAATAGCAGAATGATCCGCACGTTGGGAAGCCGGAGCACGTCCGTCAGGCTACCTTCGGGCTGTCGCCCCGCCTTCGGTTTCCCGAGCGGGCTGCGCGCCTGCGGTGGCAGTGTCTCTGGCAGCAGGAAGGTCGTCCCCAGGATCGAGAGCAGCGAGAAGAACGCAGCGACGAAGAAGGGGGCTTTCTGGCTGTAGTCTGCGAGGGCAGGCACATTGGCGGCCAGGATCACGGCGAAGCCGCCCAGCGCCGGCCCGAAGATGAACCCGGCCCCATAGGCCGCGCTGATCAGGCCGAAGCCGCGAGCGCGGTTTTTCTCGGTCGTGATGTCGTTGATGTAGGCCTGTGCCGTGCTGATATTGCCCCCGGAAATTCCATCGATGATTCGTCCCAGGTACAGCAGGAAGAGCGAATTGGCGACGCCCAGAATGATGAAGCCAATGAAGGTGCCGATCTGGCTGAGGATCAGGACCGGCCGCCGGCCGTAGGCATCCGACAGCCGTCCCAAAACCGGGCCGGCCACCACCAGGCCGGCCGCGTAGACCGTCAGGAGCGCGGTCGCCTGCAGGTCGGTGGCGCCGAAGCTCTCCTGGGCATGCAACAGCAGCACTGGGATCATGATCCCAAAGCCGATCAGGTCGACGAAGACGATGGTGAACAGCAGGACGAACCGGCGACCCATTGATGATCCCCTCTGTTGGATCTGGATGCGAGCGATTGAGCCTAGGCTTGCCGCGGCAGTCGGCCAAGCACGACAGCCTTGCGGTGACATGTGGCCGGCAGCGCTCCGATTTCGGTCACAGGCACAAAAGAGCAATTATAAGGGTTGCGGGTTGCTGCCAGGTGGGCTCCCCGCCGAGATGCCGCATTGCGGCCCCCCCATCCCTCGCCTGCTCCCCCCGCATATGCCTCTTGCGCCTCGCTGGCAGCGTGGTAATATAACTTTCTGTAGGTTGCATGCGAAGTTCTGTCTGGATGGCGTTGGATCGGGGCCTGAGCCTGCGCAGCTCAGGCCGACGTATTTAAGCACGTTCAGCCTCCGGGAACGAAACAGGCACCTCAATCCTAAACTGCCTTAAGGAGGCAAAGAAAAGAATGTCCGAGCGTGTTCAAGGTTCAGTCAAGTGGTTCAATGAGAAGAAGGGCTACGGATTCATCGAGCGCGAAGATGGCGACGATGTGTTCGTGCACTTCTCGGCGATCCAAGGCGATGGCTTCCGCACCCTCGAGGAAGGCACCCGGGTGGAGTTCTCCATCCAGCAGGGCCCCAAGGGTCTGCAGGCCGCCGATGTCACAAGGATCTAGATCCTAGATCCGACCGAATCGCCAAACAAAAGCCCCCGTGCGCAGGGGGCTTCTTTTTTTCGTTTGCTCGCCGACCTGCTTTGCAATCGGAGGTTGAGCGGATGCAAATCCATCTCCACGACCCAGACCCGGAAGCCCCGCGCGCAGACTGTTGCTT
>CAYHJH010000335.1:0-2019 GCA_964356605.1 uncultured Anaerolineaceae bacterium | reverse complement strand
GCTCAGCTCGAGGCCGTTAGATACTATGAAGGAAGGGAGTTGAACGAAACGGGCCGCTGCGTGTAAGCTCCATCCAAATCAATTGATTCACAAGGAGGAGCAATGGACACGGCAGCGATCCGCACGAGGAAGTTTGACGTAGATGGTCCGGTTCTCTATCTGGCATTCGAATTGGGCAACGTCGAGTGGAAGCTAGGGTTCAGTGTGGGGTTTGGGCAGCGGCCGCGGGTGCGAGCGATGCCTGCCGGGAACCTCGTAGATCTGCAACGGGAGATCGAGCTAGCCAAGAAGCGATTTGGTCTGCCCGAGACCGCCCGGGTGATGAGCTGCTACGAGGCGGGGCGAGACGGCTTTTGGCTGCACCGCTACCTGGTGGAGGTGGGGGTTGAGAACCTGGTGGTGGACTCGTCGAGTATTGAAGTCAATCGGCGGTTTCGGCGGGCGAAGACGGACGGGATGGATGTGGCGAAGCTGCTCGATCAGCTGATGCGGTACGAGCGGGGCGAGAAGAAGGTGTGGCACGTGGTGAGAGTGCCTGGGCTGGAAGCGGAGGACCGCCGGCAGTTTCATCGGGAGCTGGAGGACCTGAAGGTGGAGAGGACCCAGCACACCAATCGGATCAAGGGGCTGCTGGCAGGCCAGGGGGTGAGGCTGGAGATCGGGGCGAGTTTCCTGGAGCGGCTGAAGGCAGTCCGGCTGTGGGATGGGCGACCGATCCCGGAGGGGCTGAAGGCCAGGGTTGAGAGGGAGTATGAGCGGCTGCAGTTCATCCAGGGGCAGGTCCGGGAGCTCGAAGCACAGCGGGTCGAGGCCATTCGCCGATCCGTGGATCCCGAGGTAGAGAAGGTGCGCCAGCTGCTCCGGCTCAAGGGCATCGGGCTGAACAGCGCCTGGGTGAATACGATGGAGTTCTTCGGCTGGCGAGAGTTCCGGAACGGGAAAGAAGTCGGAGGGTTGGCGGGACTGACACCCACGCCCTACCAGAGCGGGGACAGCTCGCGAGAGCGAGGGATGAGCAAAGCGGGGAACCGGCACGTGAGGGCGCTGGCGATCGAGATCGCCTGGGGGTGGCTGCGCTACCAGCCGGAGAGCGAACTAAGTCAGTGGTACCAGAGGCGGTTTGGGGATGGGAGCAGTCGGGTGAGGCGGATCGGGATCGTGGCGCTGGCCAGGAAGTTGCTGGTAGCGCAGTGGCGGTATCTGGAGACCGGGCTGATTCCGCAAGGAGCGGTGCTGAAGACCCGGTTGATCTGATCTGAGGAGAGTGCTGAAGCTGCGACTGGCTAAGAAGGCAAACGAGCTGGTGTGAGTGTGCCCGCTGGAGCCGCCGGGTTTCCCTCAGGGAGCCGACCGTTAGATGGGGCCGCTCACACAAGCGCTTCCAAAATCGCCTTAGGCGAACAAAGCATTGGGTGACTGGCCGAAAGGGGCCGGCACGGATAGAAGGTAGATCGAGGCGAATCATCGCCCGACGCCCGAAGGAAGCCGCCAGCCAAGCACGAAAGCACGGTTGCAGGTTCGATGGCTCTCACAACTGAACAGGAGCAAGACCGCAGCGGCCTTCGACCAGGCCGAGGGCCTACCGTTCCTACGCGACGTGCCCCTTGACAACGGCCCGTTCATAGAAGGCAGCACTAGGGGGATGCTTGACCATGAAGCTCAGCACTCTGTACGACACGTTGTTCGTCCAGGGATTCATATCGCAGCATGCGAATCGCCCCCGATGGGAATTGCCCCGGGCGTATCATCTTGCCACCCAACCCTTCCTCGCCGGAGAGCGCGAGTACATAGACGCTCTTCTCGTGAGAGCGCCCACCAAGGTTCGTCAGCGCTGGATCACGGCGTTACTTGCGAGGAGGGACCGCGAGCATATCCCCGGCTGGTTCGAGATAATGCTCTTCGGATGGCTCCTTGATATTGGCGACGTCCAGCCGGTCATTCCCCGTGCAACGGAAACGCCAGATTTCAGGTTTCACCTGGCCGGCGAACTGGTGGCTGTGGAAGCTCTGTGCCACTTGA
>CAYHJH010000334.1:0-2022 GCA_964356605.1 uncultured Anaerolineaceae bacterium | reverse complement strand
CGTGTCGACCGCCATGCCGACCCGCCCCACCTCCCCTTCGGCCTGGGGATCATCGGAATCGAGCCCCATTTGGGTCGGCAGATCAAACGCCACGTTCAAGGCGTTCTGGCCGTGGCCAATCAAGAACTTGAAACGGTCATTCGTCTCGGCCGGTGTTCCGAAGCCGGCGTACTGGCGCATGGTCCAGGGGCGGGTGCGGTACATCAGTGGATGGATCCCGCGCGTGAACGGGAACTCCCCCGGATGGCCCAGATCGCGCGCCGGATCCAGATCGGCGATAGCCTCCGGCCCGTAGACGGGCTCCACCGGAATACCGGATTCCAGGATGATTGGCCGTGGATCCTCAGGCATGACGATCTCCGCGAATCATGTCGATCGCCTCGACTTCATGTTTCGACCTCGGGTTCTGGCGTCGGTGCCCTCCGGCCCGCCACCGCGCTGCGGACAAACTCTTCGATCGCCTCGAAGCGGCTGCCGGTTGGGAAAACTTCGTCTACCCCCAACTCTTTGAGGGCCGAGATGTCCGGAGTAGGGATGTTCCCCCCAAACAAGACGACGATATCTCCCATGCCTGCCTCGCGAAGCTTTTCCATGATCTTGCGAGCTACTGTCAGGTGCGCTCCGCTCAACACCGACACGCCGATCGCGTCCACGTCCTCTTCCAGCGCGGCCTCGACGATCTGCTCCGCCGTCTGATGCAGCCCGGTGTAGATGACCTCGAACCCCGCGTGCCGCAGGGCCAGGGCAATCACCTTGGCTCCCCGGTCGTGACCGTCTAGGCCGGGCTTGGCGATGAGCACTCGGATCGGGCGCGACATGCCGGCTCCTATGCGTCGCTCACCTGCACCACAACCGCCGCCGCGGAGTCCCCCGCGGCGCAGCCGGTGAACAAGCCGTAGCCTCCGCCCAGCAGCGCAAGCTCCTCGATAAGCTCGATGACTAGCCGCATGCCGGTGGGCCCCTGGGGATGGCCCCAAATGAGCGACGAACCGTAATTGTTCATCTCCATTACCTTCACTCCCATCTCGCGTGCGAAATAGATATCGTTGACCGCGAAAGGGTTGTGGGTCTTGATCGCCTGCACATCCTCGATGCCGATCCCGGCCTGTTCCAGAGCACGCCGGGCAGCGGGCACGTTGGCCTTGGGCATGAATCCCTTTTCGGCTCGGCCTTCGGCGAAGGCGACCACTCGCACCTCGACGGAAGAGTCGCGACTGAATTCTCGCGCCCGTTCCCGCGTCGTCACGATCATCCCGGCGTTGCCGTCTGCCGGATAGGTCTGCCCGCCGAATGTGACCGTCCCACCCGGAACCACGGGTTTCAGCTTCAAGAGGCCATCCGATGTCGTAGGGTAGATCCCCTCGTCGTCAGTCACGGTGGCCAAACGTTTCTTCCCCGACGGATTCACTTCAATGGGCGTCACCATGTAACGGCGGTGGAAGGCGGCGTCATCCGCCAGCGCCGCCTGGTACTGCTCGTGGCGGAGAAGCGCAACCTCGTTCTGCTCCAGGGTGGTGATCTCTTCGTCGCGGGCGACGTTTTCCGCGGTCTCGATCATGGAGATTCCGGCGAAGGGATCGCACTGGAAGTTGTCCCACACCCAGTCTTCCGATTCGCCCTTGCCGCCGGGCCCGAGCGGATTGGGATAGAAGACGTGCGGCCCGTTCGAGGTGCGGTCCGCCGTGACGCACAGGATGGCGCGTCCGGTCCCGTTGCCGGCCTCCACCTCGGCGGCGGCGCCCGCCAGCACCCGGGCAGACGTGGCGCAGGCCTGGTTGATGGTGGGTCCGGTAATGGTTTCGACGCCGATCAACCCGGCCAGCCACGGAGCTCCATAAAAGCTGGCCTTTGCTGGGACCGTCATACCCAGGTGAAGCCCATCGAAGGCCGTCGTCGCAGTGCCTCGTTCGGTGAGCGACCGCCGGATCACTTCTGCGGCAAACGGGATCGGGTGCAGAGACGCAAAGTTGCCCTGCCACTTCACGAAGGGGGTGCACCAGTAACCCCCGTAAGGGATGAAGG
>CAYHJH010000333.1:0-2024 GCA_964356605.1 uncultured Anaerolineaceae bacterium | reverse complement strand
CGTTCTCACTCGCAAACCTCTTGGCGAATAGTCGCCATGTGACACTGTATTATACGGTCTGAAACTGGAAAGTCAAGAGCTGCATGCGGTCATTGTTGTTGTCCAATGAATCTGTCACCCGTTAACTGTTCAATGAAAATGTCACCCCATGGACACCGAGGTGACATTGAACATCCGGGACCAGAAGCGTCTCAAGGTACTCAGCCAGCTCGAGTCTGGCCAGATCACGGCGAAGACCGGGGCAGGCTTGCTGGGACTGTCAGTGCGGCACGTCCGGCGACTGCGAGCGAGGTACCGCCTCAAAGGGGCAGCCGCCCTGGCCCATGGCAATCGCGGCCACAATTCACCCCGCCGCATCCCTGAAGACCTCCTGCGACGGGTACTGGAGTTGGTGCGAAGGCACTATCCTGACTACAACGACTGCCACCTGACCGAGGTGCTGAGCGAGGAGCATGGCCTCCCACTCTCCCGTTCCTCCGTGCGCCGGATCCGCTGCGCCGCGGGTCTACGCGGTCCTCGGAAACGGCGGGCACCCCGCCATCGAAGCCGCAGGGACCGCCACCCGCAGCGGGGGATGTTGCTGCAGATCGACGGCAGCCATCATGACTGGCTGGAAGGCCGAGGGTCCCAACTGGTGCTGATCGCCGCCATCGATGACGCCACCAGCGAAATCGCCTTCGCTCTCTTCCGGGAACAAGAAGACGCCGCTGGGTACTTCCTGCTCCTGCGGGAGATCGCCGAGCGCCATGGGCTTCCCCTGGCGCTCTACGCCGACCGCCACACCATCTTCCAGAGCCCCAAGCAGCCTACCCTGGAGCAGCAACTGGCCGCAGAACCCCCCAGGAGCCAGTTTGGCCGCCTGGTGGACGAATTGGACATCGAACTCTTCCAGGCTTATTCCCCCCAGGCCAAGGGCCGCATTGAACGGCTCTTCGGCACCCTCCAGGATCGCCTGGTCAAGGAGTTGCGGCGAGCCCGGGCCAGTACCCTCGAGCAAGCCGACCGTCTCCTGCTCGACTTCCTGCCCCGCTTCAATGCCCGCTTCGCTCAGGAGCCTCCCCAACCCGAGTCCGCTTACCGGTCATGGCCTGCCGGGCTAGATCCCGACGCCGTGTTCTGCTTCAAGCACCCCCGCACCGTCGCCAACGACAACACCATCGCCTTCAGCGGTCACCGCTTCCAGATCCCCGCCGATCGCTACCGAGGAACCTACGCCCGCTGTCGAGTGGAGGTGCGCCAGCATTTGGATGGCCAACTGAGCACCTGGTATCAGGGACGGCAGCTGCTCTGCATCGCTCCCGCAGAGAGGGTCCCGCCCCGGGTGAACAAGTTCACACCGCTCACGCCGCCCCAGAGGCAGCATCCGGAGCTCAAGAGACCGCAGCCAAAGCCGCGCAAACCGATGTCGAACCAGCCTTGGAAACCAGCTCCCGATCATCCTTGGCGTCGACCGCTGAAGATCGCCGCAAAGGCCCAATGAGAAGCAAAGGTGACAAATTCACTGAACTATTAGAGTGACAGAATCACTGAACTATGACAGCGAGGCTGACATGAGTCCATGCGCAGACTGTGGTGCAGACGGGGCCACTGGCAGATCCCCTCCGATCGCGGGGCTTCGAGCCTCCGCCCGACCTGGCCAGTTGATCGATGCAAACGGCGCCCATGGATCGGGGACCCAGGGTGCGTTTACGGTCTGTGGCCTTGCTTAACAGAAGCGTCTTACGATTCGAGATCTTTCCGGATCCGGTCGTACTCCTCCCGGGCGATCTCTCCGCGAGCGTAGCGCTGGTCCACGATCTCCCGGGGGCTTGGTGCGCTTCCGCCGGAGGCCCCAGGCGTCCGCTTGTCGCCGCCGAACGCGGCCTTGACCAGCCAGACCGCGCCGACTATCAACAGGCCCCAGAATAGCAGCAAGAACAAGATGCCGAACCCCATTCCAAAACCCATCATCGCATTCTCTCCATGGTGCCTCCGAATCTGTATCCCGACCAGCTGTCCTAACCATGATCCGCTCAGAGACCTCA
>CAYHJH010000332.1:0-2026 GCA_964356605.1 uncultured Anaerolineaceae bacterium | reverse complement strand
GGCCGAATTCTACACGAACGAGGCTGATGAGAATGAGGTTGGCCGCAGGCATGCGATACGGCGGGGAGAAGGAATTAGCTATCAGCCGTCAGCGGTCAGCGGGCACAATCAGCCATCAGCAGTTAGCCGTCAGCTCTCAGGTTTAAAGTGGTCAGCCAATAGCCATTGGGATTCCTGGCGGGCCAAAATGGCGGAGCCGTAGGCGGCGTGTCCCTGGTTGGGGAAAGGCTCGCCAGGCTCCCCGGGGTTCGCTGACCGCTGATGGCTGTCTGCTGATAGCTGTCTGCTGATCGCTGGCTGCTGGTGGCTGAATGGACTTAGCGTGGCTGGTGGTTCTTTCTGGAAACGAAGCGCGTCGAGGCTTCTAGATGCGCAGGAGCGGCCCAGAGGTCTGGGAACAGGGACCGTTCGTTGGCCAAGGCCTCTCGCATAGGCAACCGCAGTCCCTCTTGCAGCAATCGCTTCGCAGCTTGCACGGCCGCGGGATCGCGCCCGGCGACCTCTGTGGCAATGGCCTGTGCTACTTCGAGGGCGGTTCTGCCAGGGACCACCCGGTTTGCGACTCCGAATTTGAGAGCTTCCGAGGCAGTCAGTACCCTGGCGGTGCTCAACCACTCCAGTGAGAGGGAGTAGCCGACCAGCCGCTGCAGTCGCTGTCCGCCTCCCCAAGCCGGGATGATTCCCAGTTTGACGTGCATGAGGCCGAGCGAGGCGGACTCAGACATGATTCGGAGGTCGCAAGCCAAGGCGATCTCCGCCCCACCGCCGAGGGCAGGACCCTCGATCGCGGCCAGGGTCGGAAAGGGCAGTGAATCGAGCACCTGCAGCGCTTCGCCCATGACCGTTGCAAGCCGAGCGCCATCGAGTCGACTGGGAAACTGGTCGAGCTCATATAAGTCCCCGCCGGAGCAGAACGCTTCTGTGGATCCGGTGACGATCAAGACTCGCAGGCCAGGGTCTTGGGCCGACTGCCTTACAGCCTCCCCGAAGGACTGCATGGCTTCCCAATTGAGGGCGTTGAGCAACTCAGGGCGGTTCATGGTGAGCAAACCGACCCCATTGGAGGTAGCTTCATATAAGATGCTTTGCATGTGCGGCCTTTCTTGACCCGGACCGGGCCGTTGGTATACTCAGCTCTAGACGGGGTGTGGCGCAGTTGGTAGCGCGCCGCGTTTGGGACGCGGAGGCCGGCGGTTCAAGTCCGCCCACCCCGACTTACCTTTATATAACCCCCAAACATGGAGAAGGTGCGGTGCGCGGGATTCGGACCTCGATCTCTCGCAAGAAAGCCGACCTCGTCCTGGTCTCGGTTCGCTACCAAGCCGACGGCCGTCTGCTGCAGTATGTCCGCGGGTATGCGCGCCAGGGTGCGGTGTGGAGCGACCTACGGCTTATCGATCGGGAGCAGTTGCTCGAGATGATGGGATCCGGCGCACGAGTATTGACCGGTCGAGTCACGAATCTCGAAGGGGATTTCGAGCTGACCCGACGAGTCACCCTGCGATCGATTGACAGTGGGCAGGAGCTGCTTGCAGTCGATGGTGTGAGTAACCCTCGCGACGAATTGGAATTGCCGTTGTTTTGAATGGAAGGCGCGCCGAACGCGTTCGCACGCACGAATCAGAGTTGAGCGGGAGTTTCCCGCTCAATTTCTTTTCGATCGCGCTCTGATGGTAGAATGCCGGCGCGCGGGCGTCGCCAAGTGGTAAGGCATCAGCCTTCCAAGCTGACACCGCGGGTTCGAATCCCGCCGCCCGCTCCTGATAATTCGCGCTCGCGGGTGCCCGCAGCGATTTGACTTTTCACAAATCGAGTCTATACTTTTGAAAACCTATTGCAAAAGGAGGAAAAGGTGGCTAAGGCACGCAGTAAGCCAAAGTCGAAGAAGCTCGTGAAGAAGAAATCCACCAAGAAGACAGCTCGCAAGAAGTAGGACGTCGTGTTTGGTAAGTCAAGCCCGGCCAGAACAATCGGCCGGGCTTTTTCTTATTCACGATTCTTGGTTCGTGATCGATGATCCGCTGAA
>CAYHJH010000331.1:0-2028 GCA_964356605.1 uncultured Anaerolineaceae bacterium | reverse complement strand
GCTAGGGGCGCGAGTTCGATAGCCGCTAGTTGTGAGCCTCGATTCCCCCGAAGGCCGCCACGCAGCGCACACTGAGCGTCGGACCACTCGCGGCGGTATCCCCATGCCGCCGGGTCTTGTCGCTCCAGCCCCCGAAAATGGGCAAGCCGGTCATGCTCAGTTTCCAATCTTCGGGTACGCTGATCTCGATCCCGCCGAAGGCGGCGGTTAGATCGAGATTGGCTCCCTCAGGATGCAGCTTGGCACCGCGCAGGTCGATCTCCGTTCCACCGAATAACGCCGTGGCGCTGCCTCCTTGGAAAGCCTGAGACTCGACTCGCCGTTCTACCCCACCAAACATCACGAAGCTGTCCAGCCGGTCTTGGCTGTGGACCAGGGGCGAACGTCGGCCCGCTCGGTTCAACACAAGGTAGGCGCCGACCGCGATGATGATCAGCGGCCAGACGAGTTGCCCGATGTTGACATCCAGGATCTCCAGCCGGTCGACTTGGAAGAAAACTCCCAGCAGGACGACGAACAATCCGGCCAGAACTGGCACGGAACGGGTGGCGAGCTGAATGACGCCGATCAGAATGAGGATCATCGGCCACCAGGTGTCGAGGATCGGGCCGAACTCCAAGATATCCAACTGATCGAGCAAGAAGCCGCCCCCGATCAGGACCAGCAATCCTCCGAAGAACACACGCCAAGACATCGCTCCTCCTTCTGAAGTTCGAGAATCTCATTCTACCCGATCGTTTCCGGTATGATCTAGACACCGTGAATCTTGACGTGCGCGGCTCCATCGAGGAGATCCAGGGCTTGGAGAACAGCGACCTAGAGGGAAACTTGAATCTGGTCGAGGGCCTGGAGCACATCGAGATCGAGACCAACGGAGTGCGGCTGCACGCGGTGGTGGCCGGACGGGGTCAATCGGCTGCTGTGGAATTCCTGGCTGGCGGGCTTCCGGGTTCGCGTTGACCAGTGGCAAGTCAGGCGGTTGACTCAGAAGGATGACCATTCAAAGGGCTCCAACCTACCGGCAGGAAAGTGCCGCGCGTGAAGTTTGACGCCCAGATAGAGCCCACCTCGCTTAACGACGTCCCGCGCATCGCGGCCGGTGCCGAGCGGATCGGGTTCGACGCCATCTGGTCCTCCGAGACCCAACACGATCCTTTCTTACCGCTCGCGCTGGTTGCCGAACACACCCAACGGATGTACTTCGGGACCGCGGTGGCGATCGGTTTCGCCCGCAGCCCGGCCACCCTGGCCTACACCGCCTGGGACCTGGCGGCAGCCTCCGGGGGCCGGTTTATCCTGGGGCTCGGTACGCAGGTCAAGGCGCACATCGAGCGGCGCTTCAGCATGCCGTGGCCTGAGTCGCCGGTGGGTAAGCTGCGGGAGTTGATTGCGGCGGTGCGGGCCTTCTGGGAGGCTTGGCAGTCCGGCGAGCGCCTGAACTTCCGGGGCGAGCACTACAAGCTCACGCTCATGTCGCCCTTCTTTAACCCGGGCCCGATCGAACACCCCCATATCCCCATCTACATCGCCGGCGTAAACACCGGGCTGTGTCGCCTGGCCGGGGAGGCGGCAGACGGGTTCCATTCCCACCCGTATCACTCGGCCCGCTATCTGCGGGAGGTGGTACGCCCGGCCATTGCCGAAGGGGCGGGTAGGGCCGGCCGTTCGCTGGCCGAGGTCAGTCTCTCCACCACGGCCTTTGCGGTGACCAGCCCAGAGGAAGCCGAATTCGTACGCAGCCAGATCGCTTTTTATGCCTCCACCCCCAGCTATCGGCCGGTCATGGAGCTGCATGGGTGGGGAGACACGGCTGACCAACTGCAGGGACTGGCGCGGCGGGGGGAGTGGGCCGGCATGGGGGCGCTGATCACGGAGGAGATGCTGGAAACCTTTGCGGTCATTTGCAAGCCGAAAGCGCTTGGAACGGCGCTCCGAGAGCGCTACCAGGGATTGGTCGACCGGCTCGCCCTATACCTACCCTTCCTCCCTGGCCAGCGAGACGAGGCCTGGAGCGAGTTGGTCCAGAAC
>CAYHJH010000330.1:0-2029 GCA_964356605.1 uncultured Anaerolineaceae bacterium | reverse complement strand
CGCCGAGAGTACGCGCCACCCCGAGCGGCTGAGCTAGCAGCAATTCCCCGCCTGGTAGGCGATACAGGCGAAGCTCGTTCTGTACTCCAACCGCAGCTAACAAGCTCCAGTCGCTCGACACGGCGAATTGGCGGAAGTTCAGTAGCGGCAGGTCGAGGACCGTTTGACCGGTCTCGACTTCGATAATCCGGACTCCCTCGGTCGGGTAGCCATAACCGACGTGAAGCAGGAAGCGATCGCCGGCAGGGGAGATGGACAGCAGCCTGTCGTTGTCGCCCTCAATCGGCACGCGCCCGAGGCGAATGCCTTGGAGGTCAAGAATGGCGATCTCGCTTTTGGTCTGATCTTGCAGTGCGATCTTCTTGCCGTCCGGGAAGAGGACGCCGGAAGCAATCCTGCCTGGATAGCTAAACCGGCCGATCTCTCCCCAATTGTGTGGGTCCCAAACCAGCACGTTTCCGCTGGTGTCGGCCGCAAAGAAGAACTCATCGGCGTGGAAGCCTGCGGTGACTCGTGCCCCAATCGGCGGCAGCAGCAATGAATTGAGCTGCTCGCCGGAGCCGCTGCTCCAGATATGCATCTGGCTGCCGTCATCGGCGACGATGACGGACCCATCCGGTGACACCGATATAGTAAACGGGGAGAAGACTTCGATGCCAGTGAGGGCCGGCAGCGGCTGGTTTCGTACCAGGTCAAACCTTTGGATCAGTAAGCCTGCACCGTTGTGCAACAGCACATCGCTGGAGGGCGAAAAGGCCATTCGTACCCCGAAGTCGGTCCGCGGTATCGGGATATCGGCCAGCAGCTGCAGGGTCTCATCGGGTTGGATGTCGAGCAGCGAGCGCCCGGCAGGCGGAGTTAGCTCGGCCTCCTGCGACGGCAGCGCCTGGATTGGCAAGGCGACTCGCTGGGTCGCCGCGGTGATGGGGAGGGGGGCAGAAGCCGCGGGGAGGACGGTCGGCGGCGCGATCGCAGCCTGGGCCACTGCCGCCGGCGCAGTCGGTATCGCGGCCAGCTCGGGCTGTGCGCAGCCGATCAGGGCAAGCGCCGCTGCGGTCAAGGCGATCGGCAGTAAAGTCCTTTTCTGCATTTCCACTCTCAGAGGGCTCCGAAGCTCTTGGAGTATATTGATGTCGGTAGTACTCGGGTCATGTTTCGGTCGGCCCTCATTTCTGCCGGCTTCTGTAGTACTCTGGCACTACCATAGCTGTGGTCAGAATTATCCTACCTCGAAATATCTGGAGCGGGCTGGCTTTTGGGGGGGCACTTGCCGTCGCGCTGGCGGCAGTCGCCTGGGCAGGATTCACCGGGCCCAACCGGACAACGACTCAAGAAGTCCGTGATCCGGATAACGACCAATGGTTCTGTGACAAGTCTGGCCGACCACGGTGCTGGTTCGAGCCGGGCAACCCCTGCCCAGATGCCGGAGGCTCTCACCCGAGCGTTACAGCGCAGCAAAACGTTTGCGGGTTCTTCCCGGCGGCCGATTCCTGCGGCTGCGACGCAGCCTACACTCAGCAAACGGTCAATCTCCCTCCGGCGACCGTCGGCGGTTCCGCGGTCTGCGGCGTTCCCGGAAGCAGTGGCTGGTGCCGCGGCGGCGCGGCCCTCAATCTGTCCGCCAGCGAGCCGTTGGCGGGGGAAGTGATCGAGATTGTTGAAGGCAATCCAGCCGGCCTGCTCTGCGATCCCGCGGATGCCCCAACCATCTCCTGCTCCTGGGCCGGAAGTGATGGCAATTTTACTCTCCAATTCTGGGCAGTCTCATCGTTCGGGGACACCAGCAGCCTGTCGTCCGCAGACTGGAAGGTCGATGCCGGACCGCCGAGCATCACTCTTTCGGTGAGCGGTGGAACTCAGGGCAGCGGTGGATGGGTTCGTGGCGGGACGATCAATCTCTCGGCAAGCGGAGTCGATTCGCTCTCCGGGGTCGCGAGCGCGGATGTGTCGATTAATGGCGGCGCATGGAGAAGCAGCGGTCAAGTCGGCAGTGATGGCATCCATCAGGTCAGCGGACGGGTCCGAGATG
>CAYHJH010000329.1:0-2039 GCA_964356605.1 uncultured Anaerolineaceae bacterium | reverse complement strand
AATCCAATACTTGGAGGGATAGATCCCAGACCTCGTATGACGTCGAGCCCGGCTGCCATCTGCAAGCCTCCATCCGCTTCCCGATAGCTGCCGAAACCAGTCTCGGATAGCTCCGGATCGAGGATCCCCACCGCGTGAAAAGGCGCCTGCATCCACGAGTCGATCCCCCACTCATCGGTCTCGTTGGCAATGAAACTTCCTGCCAGATTGCTGGCCTGCGCAGCGGCCAGGCCCTCGGGCGTATACCAGGGATTTGAGGGGTCTTCAGCGTGCTACAAGACGTCGTTCTTGACCGAGTAGCGTGCGTGCAGCCAATTGCCGTAACTCCAATCTGCCTTCTCGGCGACACCCGGAAGACCGGCCATGGCGCGATAGTCGTTCAAGTAGGCAAGCCACCCAGGAAGAAGTGACGTAGGCTGCTTAGCTACTAGGGGAAAATATACATAGGCCACAGGGGTGAATTGAGCGCCGTAGCCAAGGGCATTTGTGGCACTTGGGGGAGAGGAAAACAGGAGGACAAGGAGGGTATTCCCCCAGACCACGATTGATGCTTTCAATCCTCTTAGCGTTGGCATTGAACCAGCAGGCTGTCGGGCGGCGGGAGGCGCCTTTTGGCGGGCCGGCGAGCGATCGATAGCAGCCACCTCAGGCACAAAGCAGGCGCCCGCCTGCTTGCCTGGATCAAGTGTGAGCCTCAATTTGTGAGAATACAGCAGGAAGAGGCGCGCCGGGAATATGGGAGTCTAGCCCGCAAACACCCTTGAGCTCCCTATGACTCACTCGCGCCTAGGCGGTTGGTGGTCGAGCCAAAAGCGGATTCGCCGCTCAGCTTGAGCCCTGATCGATCGACTAACCACACGCCCTCAGTGCTGGCTGTCCGAAAGAAGCGGCTCCCCTCGCGGGTCATGGCTCTCCATTCTTGTAGGCTATAGACCAGAAGATCCGTGGGAACAGGGAGTTCGCTTAGGTCGAAGTCCAGCCCTCTCTTGTGAAAGGGCTGGTCGTTGTGCTCGACAATAACCAGCAAATCAATATCGCTGCCTACGCCCCAGTCTCCCCGGGCATAGGATCCGATATACGCCACGGCCAGGAGGTCCTGGCGCCTCTGGGCCAACCCGCGGGTCCACCTGGACAGAGCCTTATGAACCTGCTCGGAATCAGGCCATCTTAGAATCGACGAACCCAAGGATCTCACGGGCATGTTCCAAAGCCTCCCCACTCTGGAAGGGGCCATAATGCTCGAAGGGAGCACCGCTCGGATGGCTATTCGGATAGCGCGTGGGGACATAGAAGTTGTCCAAGACTTTCGCCCGGTCGACAAGCTCAGCATGCGGTTCTGCAGTGGCAGGCAATTCGCTCAAAAGCTGGGCGACCACGTGACCCCAGGCCTCCTGCCCTAGGTGCAGGTGCAGTGCCCTTACCGCCTTCTCAGCCGCCTGATGCGCCGCAAAACAGGCCCACTCATGCCTCCCGGCCCGCTGCGCCTCTTCTGAGTGCTCCAAATCCCGTCGCGCCTGGTTCATCCAGTCATCAGCCCGATTGGCCATGGCTCAAGGTTTCGGCGTCAAGTCCGCAGCGAAGGCTATCAGCGGACAATCCGTGGGTTGCCATGGATCCCACGAACCCGGTGGGAAGATTTCAAGCAACCCGCGTTGCCGGCGCGAGTCGATCTCCATCGCAGATCTCCGATTCGAATCCAGGAACAATTCTAGCACTATCATCGCCTCAGCAATGCTAAGGCCAACCGGCCACGAAGCTATTCGCGCAGGACCGAGGGAATGTAATCCAGCCGATCATCCCTCCGGCAGCCGGTCTAGCCGATCCTTGCGGCCCTGCTTGGTGCCCACCGCACAGCTCTCTGGCCCGGGCAGGACGACCACCGGAAGACAAGCGGAAGGAAGAGCAGGTTGATCTGAGGTTCGAAGGCGCCGATATCACAAGCCGCCATCCCGTCTAAGCTTCCATCGACCGGACGGGGTAGCCCTCGCTGATCGGTAGAGGGACAGTCGCCATTGTGGCCCGCGTCGATCGCATCGAGA
>CAYHJH010000328.1:0-2039 GCA_964356605.1 uncultured Anaerolineaceae bacterium | reverse complement strand
CTAGGGGTCGGGGTTGGAGTGTTGCTGGGGGTCGCCGTGACGGTCGGCGTCTTGGTGGGCTCCTTGGGCTCTTCCTCCTCCGGCTCCTCGGTGGGGGTTCTCGTCGGCGTGCGGGTCGGAGTCCGGGTTGGCGTCGGCGTGTTGGTTGGCGTCGCTGTATTGGTTGGGGTGGGAGTGAATGTCGGCGTCGCCGTGAATGGGGGCGCGCCGTCGAAATCCCTCCAGGTGGCTGTCGGCACTGGCCGGAGAAGCTGGTCTTCCAAGTCTCCAGGCGGTCCCGAGGCCAGCTCCCGCAGGATCGTCAGCCGCAGCGTTACGAACTTGCCGACCAGGTTGTCTGCTCGGTAGTTCGCACTCAGCCCGGAGAGAAATGAGCTGGGGACGACGATCCCGGCCTCCGCCCCGGGGCGCGCCAGCAGTGGGACAAGCAACCACAGCAACGTGGCCATGGCGAAGAGGAGAAGTCCCATGATCAGCCAATTAGGCGTCGACCTGGCTCTCATTGTCGTCTTACCGTACTAGCTTCCCACTCAGGCTGTTGACCGCCGAATTTTAGCTGAAATGACCTAACCCTACAATCAGCTTGCGGAGTTCCCGAGTACTACCCGGATCATGATTGAATGCACTTACACTCCCTTCTGGGATTCCCAATGCGCGTCCGAATTCCGATCGTTCTCACCCTGGTGTGGCTCGCCACCCTCCAGCCCGGTAGCGTGGCCTGGTCGGCCGAAGAGTGGTCGCCTGTCGCCGACGGCATCGGATTTCAGGAGTTCTGGCTCCCCGGGCCCAACAGAGCTTACGTGGCCCGGATGGATCGAAGTCGCCCAAACTTGATCGTCGACAGTCTCCTGGCGCAGGGAAAGCTTTATGAGGGCATCGAGGGCGTGAGCGGCATGGCCCTCCGACATGACAACTCGGTCATCCCATGGGATGGGTCCTGGAACGCCTTGGGCCAGGTCGTGGTGGCGATCAATGGGATTTTCTACGATCCGAGTACCGGCGTGCCTGAAACCGGAATGATCCAGTCTGGCTGGTACATCAAACGCTTCGATGACCTGGGCGGCGGCAGTGGGTTCGCCTGGAAATCGGATGCCTCGGCCTTCATCGGCGGCTGCGCCTATCACCAAAGGGATCGGCAGCTTATCAGCTTCATTAACCGCGGCACGAAGATGGAGATTCTCGGCATCAATGTGGGTCAGAGTTCAGACGGGATAGTAATCTTCACGCCCCAGTACGATGCCCACACCCACACTTCGGATGGCGGCGTGGAGGTGGTGGTGGAAATGCTACAACCCGCAGGCATCTACCCCGCCCCGCGGATGAGCACCGGCTACATCCGCAGCATTCGAAATGGGGCCGGGTCGACCCCGATTCCCTTCGATCACCTGGTGATTTCGGCCCGCGGCGAGGCTGGCCGCAAACTGCTTGAGAATTCCGGCATCGGCGATCGGGTCGGCGTCTCGCAAGAGATCACTCATCTGCTCTCTGCTGACTGCCAGACCCCTGATGAACGGGATTGGACGCTGACCTTCGCCAGCATCGGCGGCAGCTTCAATTTCCTGGCCGATAGTGAAATCCGGAGCTTTGACGACAATCTCGGCGCGGTGGCACGCAACCCGCGCACGGTTGTGTGCTTCAACGACGACTTCCTTTACTTTGTTGTGGTGGACGGAAGGCAATCAGGTTACAGCATCGGGATGACAACCGATGAGCTAGGGGCTTTCTGTCGGGACTCGCTGGGCGCCGAATGGGGCATCAACCAGGATGGAGGCGGTTCGTCGACCATGTGGGTCAATGGCAGAGTCGTCAATCGCCCCTCCGACGGCCAGGAAAGAGCTGTGGCGAATGGCTTCGCCATGCTCGTGCTGGAGCCGTTGGATCGCTCGAACGTATTTCTGCCCGGCGACCCAATTCAGACCGTCGGTGAGACCGCGGTCCGCCTCGGGCCCGGCGATAACTATGGAGTGATCGCCACGGTCCCGCAGGACGAAGGCGGGCTGATCCTGCCGCACCTCGGAGGGCTGAACGGGGTCTTCGCC
>CAYHJH010000327.1:0-2044 GCA_964356605.1 uncultured Anaerolineaceae bacterium | reverse complement strand
GTCGGGAGGCATGCGGACATTCTCGACAGCATCGATGAAGAAAGCGGCTGGCGAGGTCTTGAAGCCAGGGAATCCCTGGGGTTTCTCATGGATCGCCGCATCGGTGATCTTGATCCACCGCTGGATATTCGCGCGGGTCTGTTTGTGCAAAATCCGGCGGATCGCCGGCTCGTCCACACCGATTTTTTTCAGCGGCTCAAACAGCGGATCCTCCTGGACGGCATTCTTTGCCGCTACACTGCGTGCGGAAATCGCCTGGCGGAAATACTCCCCCTCATAAAACACAACGACGTAGCACCCCTTAGAACGGCGCAGAAACAGTTCCTGGACATCGGTCTGTCCCTGCCCCAACTCAATTACCCCATGCCGGAGTAATTCCCGGATACAGCAAGTCAGATCGTACTTCCGCTTCTTTAGCGGTCTGGCTGCTGAAAACCCCAGGCCATTGATCGTCAGGTTATCTACATTGAGGAAGACCCGCTTCATCCGCCAGAACCGGTCCTTCAGTTTGAGAAACAGCCGCCGACTGGCAGGGCTGAGCTGGCCATAAAGGTCTAGGTCAAAGAGCAGGCTCCCCCGGGTCGCCCGGGAGAAGCGGTAGAACGCCGGATTCCATTCGATCTTCCACAACCGTTCATTGTCCACGGTCACTCCCCTGCCGCCGACCGTGGGGAGTAGCACACTGAGAAACTGAAAGGCCACAACCTCGTGCTCCCCCGTCTCTGGATTGAAAAACGCCGTGTTGTAATAGCTGGTGGTCGTCAGGCGGAGCAGCGAGTCCCTCAGCTGTGCATACTGCGAGCCGCCGGTCTGCAGACCGAGATGCCTGAGCATCCAGTACGGAGTGGCCAGCAGCACCGAGTCGGAGTCCGGCCGGCTCAACGTGGCCCCCAAGAGTCCCCACAAGACAAACTCGTCGATCGGCTGCAGGCCGAGTGCCGAGCGGATGATGACGGTGGCTGTCCCCCGCCCCGTAGGTGCCTGGTACGAATACGACGACTCGTAAGCCGAACCCTCGATCTTTCCCCCTTGCAGGGGCCAAAGAGCGGTCTCCAACAGTGAGAGCTGCGCAATCCCCTCCCGCTCAATGCCGGGGAAGCGATAGCGCTTGGAGGACACGGTGCCGGCGGCGGAGGACGAATGAACCAAGGCTGAGGGATAGTTTGGTGCGAAGGCCGCGCACAGTCAATTGACGGGCTCAACGAAACAGTCTGGCAAAGAATCCCCGCTTGGGCTGCTTCTTGGCCACAAGTGTGATGGGCTTCGGCTCCGTCTTCTTGGGCGCAGCGCGTGCTGGAGGAGGGGCGGGCTTATTCGCAGAAACCTTTGACACTGGTTTAGAGATGAGGCTTGCTTCTGGGATGGAAAGTTGCCTTTGCAGGGTGGCGAGCAAGACGTTCCCTTCGTGCAAGCGCTCATTGAGGCTCCGCGTGATCTCGGAAAGGCTGGCGATTTGCTGATCTTTGACGGCCAGCTGTTGGTCTTTGACCGAGAGCTGGGTTTGGCTGTGCTGAAGCTGCTCATGGAGCATGCTGACGAGTTCCTGAAACGGGCGCTGATCCCCTGCTTTCATGCTGGGTGGGGCCTCAGCTTCGGCAACCGACTTGCGTGCCGAGACTTCCCGGCTGAGCAGCTCTTCGCTGATCCGCCAGGCAAAACCTTCCCCCCGGATTCGCAATTCCCGGACCTCCGCGATGCCGGGCTGAATATGCTGGCGGTCAGGATGTTGATCATCCTTGACAATCGGACGTAATAGTCGGCGAACCGAAGTGGGGGAGCGGCCGATGATCTTGGCCGCTTCGTTGACGGTGTAGAACACTGCCATCAGGGAGGAGGGGAGTAGCGGCGAGCAGCGTACCCGTGGTGACCGCCCGCTGCAAGGGAATCTGGTGCCGCCGGCACCCCGCCTGGGAGGGTGCCGCAGCAGCGAGCGCGGAGGGTCTACGGACGGGCACCGGTAGGGGAGTGCAGCTGCTCTCGAAGCGGCAGCGTTGAATTTCCGGAGTGGTGCCCTGGCAGGGTGACGCCGTGGCTCCAAGTGGAA
>CAYHJH010000326.1:0-2045 GCA_964356605.1 uncultured Anaerolineaceae bacterium | reverse complement strand
TCGGAGTTCACCCGGATCCCTATCATAAGGAGGAGGAGACATGGCTGAGATGGCTGCAAAACCGGAGGTGTTTGTTCGTAAGTCGAGTGGGCTGGTGCGCACAGCCGGCTGGTGGGACGTGCTGGCCTACAACGTCAACTTCACCAGCATTGGTCTGCTGCTCGTGTTCCTGCTCTGGCTGGGGGCCGCCTTCTATCCGGGCGTGAATCTGGCCGTCAGTGCGATCCTGTGCACCCTGCTGATCCTGCCTCTGGCGCTGACGTTTGGCTACCTGGCCTCGGCGATGCCCCGTTCGGGTGGGGACTATGTGTACGTCAGCCGGGTGCTTGGCCCGGCGCTCGGCATGATGTCCAACTTCAACGTGACCATGTGGTGGTTCTTCTACGGCGGCGTGCCGTCTGCTTTTCTCGCCATCTATGGGCTGGCTCCGTTCTTTCGGACCATGGGCATCTTCACGGGCAACAGCGGGCTGATCGACGTTGGCAACTGGTTCGCCAGCCCCACCGGGATGTTCATCTTTGGGGCGCTCCTGATCTCGCTGCTCGTGTACATCTTTGCCCGCGGCATGAAGACCTTCTTCCGGATTCAGAACATCCTGATCCTCTTCGCCATCGTCAGCACTGTGCTGAGTGTGGTGGTATTTGTCGGCAAGAGTTCGGCGGATGTCATGGAGGCGTTCAATCGGTACGTTGGGCCGCTGACCGGTCAGGCCAATGTCGCCCAGTTTGTGTTGGATTCGGCGAAGGAAGGCGGCTTCGCCCTGGCGCCGTTCGATCTGCGTCAGACGCTGCTGGCGATGACCTGGATCTATTTGAACCTGTCCTTCATGCAGTCTTCGGCCTACATCGGCAGCGAGGTGAAGGATGCCCGCCGCACCCAGCTCCGCTCGATGCTGTGGACGCTCGGCTTGGTCGGGCTCGGCGTGCTGGTGACGGTAGTGGTCGTGGTGAACGCGGTCGGCATGGACTTCCTTGGAGCGCTGGGTTGGGCGGATCCCGCCTCCATCGGGATGAGCTCCACCCCGCTCTATACCGAAGTGGCGGCCTACCTCAGCGGCAGCACCGTGGTGGCGTTTCTGATCACGTTCGGCTTCATCTTCTGGAGCTACGCGTGGCTGCCGGGCCAGATTATCAACGGATCCCGCAACATTCTGGCCTACTCGCTGGACGGGCTGTTCCCCGCCTGGTTCCACCGGGTTCATCCGAAGCTCAACACCCCGGTGGTGGCGCTGGGCACGATGGGCGTGATGAGTATTCTCGCGCTGGCGATCTACGTGTTCACCTCCTACTTTGCCACCCTGGTCGGGATCTTCGGGTTCATCCTGAGCTTCAGCCTGGTGTCGATCGCGGCGATGCTGCTGCCCTATCGCCTGCCGGCCGTGTTCGAAGCGTCGCCGGTCAAGCAGCGGCTCGGAGGCATCCCGGTGATCACCATCATCGGCGCGCTGAGTTTGATCTCGTGTGTGTTCATGGCCTGGGTCTTCGTCGCCGATCCGAATGCTTCCGGTGCCAATGGGCCGGTGTTCATGGTGGTCTTCAACCTGATCATCTTCCTCAGCGGCCTGGGGGTGTACTACCTGGCGAAGTGGCTGCAAAAGCGACGAGGCGTGGACGTCTCGCTCAGCTACAAGCAACTGCCTGCTGAGTAGCCGGTCCTTGGCCGATCGTCGGCCAAGGCGAGATCACAATCTAACGATGACCGGGGCGCAGTTTGGCCCCGGTTTCGTTGTCAGCCGGCGAAGATGCTGAGGGGAAGGCAGGTGGATGCGCGACGCCAAGATCGTGCAGATCTACGCGGGCACGGCGCAGATCCAGCGGTTGGTGATTACGAGGGCTGAACCACCAGCGCCGTCACCATCCCGAACATGCCGTGGGGCGACTCGACGTGGGTGAGGATGTGGCAGTGGAAGGCCCAGGCGCCGGGCTCGCTGCAATCGACCAGCACGTCGTAGCGTTCGCCGGGCGCGATATTCAGAGTGTCGCAGGTGTAGGGCTGCGGCAGGGTCCAGCCGTCCTTGGCGAACACCCGCTGCGGCAGGCCGTGCA